>DAIOEY010000001.1:0-41841 GCA_036745995.1 Acidimicrobiales bacterium
CGGTCGGGATGTAGCGCATGGGCAACGCGTTGCCGGTGCGGATGTCGGCCTTGGGGCCGGACTCGACGAAGTCGCCGACCTTCAGGCCGTTCGGCGCGAGGATGTAGCGCTTCTCGCCGTCGAGATAATGCAACAGTGCGATGCGACACGTTCGGTTCGGGTCGTACTCAATAGCGGCGACCTTCGCGGGTACCGCGTCCTTGTTGCGCTTGAAGTCCACGATGCGGTACTGCTGCTTGTGGCCACCACCACGGTGACGCGAGGTCTTGCGGCCGTAGTTGTTGCGCCCACCCGTCTTGGGCTTGGGCTGCAGCAGTGACTTCTCTGGTCGGTCCTTCGTGATCTCGACGAAGTCAGAGACCGTCTGGAACCGACGTCCGGGGCTGGTGGGTTTGCGGTGTCGCAGTGCCATACCTGTCCTTAATTCTCGAAGAGGTTGATCGAGTCGCCCTGCCTCAGGGTGACGATGGCCCGCTTCGTGCCGGGGCGCTGGCCGACGACACCGGTGCGACGGTTGCGCGTCGACTTACCCTTGCGGTTGAGAGTGTTGACGTTGACGACCTTCACGTTGAAGGCCTGCTCGACGGCGTTGCGCACGTCGACCTTGGTGGCCTTGGGGTCAACGATGAAGACGTAGGTGTGGTTGTCCATCAGGCCGTAGGTCTTCTCCGAGACCACCGGGCGGATGAGCACGCTCATGGCGTCGCGCATTAGTCGTTCTCCTTGGCGTTCAAGAGGGTCGCGTCGGTGAACAGGAGCCAGTCGCAGTCCAGGACGTCGTAGGCGTTGACCTCACCGACGTCAATGGTCTTGACGTTGTCGAGGTTGCGAAACGAGTGGAACGCGACCGCGTCGTCGCGACTCAGCACGACGAGGATCTTGCCCTCAAGGCCCATGGCGAGCAGTGAGCCGACGGCCTCTTTGGTCTTGGGCAGCGTCCAGTTCGCGAAGCTGTCGACGATCGCGACGCGCTCTTCGCTGGCGCGGTCCGACAGGGCCGAGTAGAGCGCCAGACGGATCATCTTCTTGGGGGTCTTCTGGTCGTACTTGCGCGGCTTGGGTCCGAGCGCGATGCCACCACCGGGATAGTGGGGGGCGCGGATGGTTCCCTGACGGGCACCGCCGGTCCCCTTCTGGTTGAACGGCTTCCTGCCACCACCGCGGACTTCCTTGCGGGTCTTGGTGGACTGGGTCCCGGCGCGCTTCGCGGCGAGCTGGGCCTTGATCACCTGGTGCAGCACGGCCATGTTGGGTTCGATGCCGAAGATGGTCGGCTCGAGTTCCACGGTGCCGAGTACCGAGCCGTCGAGGCTCTTGCGCGTCGCGGAACGCTTCGCGGGCTCGGGTCGGTCCTTCTTGATCGGACCACGCAGCGTAAAGACGTCGCTCATCGCGCACCTCCGGCCTTCATCGGGTTCTTCACCGACGTGCGCAGCACGACGACGCCGCCGCGTGGGCCCGGCACGGCGCCCTTGACGAGTACGAGGTTGCGCTCGACGTCGACGCCGATCACCTCGAGGTTGGTCGTGGTGACCTGTCCCCCACCCATGCGACCGGCCATCTTGGTGCCCTTGAAGACACGGCCCGGCGTGGCGCAGGCGCCAATGGAGCCGGGCGCGCGGTGGTGCTTGTGGTTACCGTGCGCGGCACCCTGACCGGAGAAATTGTGGCGCTTCATGGCACCGGCGAATCCCTTGCCCTTAGAGACGGCGGTCGCGTCGATGCGCTCGCCCTTTTCGAGTGTGTCGGCGAGGATCTCCTGGCCGACGCTGTAACCCGAGACGTCGTCGAGGCGCAGCTCGACGAGCTTGGTCCCCGGGGTGACGCCGGCCTTTTCGAAGTGGCCGATCTCTGGCTTGGTCATGGTCGACGCGCGACGCGTGCCCCACGTGACCTGGACCGCGCTGTAACCCTCTTTTTCGGGAGTCTTCACCTGGACGACGCGAGCCGGGCTGACGCGAACCACCGTGACCGGGATGGCCCGGTTTTGGTCGTCCCAGACCTGGGTCATGCCCACCTTCTCGCCGACGATCGCTTTGGCCGCCACGTTTGCCTCTCTCTACTGTTCTGTACGTCGGTTCATCCGACACACAGACGCTCCGCCGGGCCAATAAACCCGAACGGAGCGCTCGACTGGTTTGGTTCAGCGTTCCCTTTTCAAGGCAACTGAACACATCATTTGTTCACCACAACCGAAGTTCTGGCGTCCCCGACGTGATTCACGGGGCTTCCTACGGTACACCAAACGACCCCGCCAGCGCAAAGGCGCTGACGGGGTCGGCGGTGTCAGTTCTGACGAATCTTGATCTCGATGTCCACGCCGGCCGGCAGGTCGAGGCGCTGGAGCGCGTCGACGGTCTTGGCGGTGTGGTCAACGATGTCCAAAAGGCGCTTGTGCACGCGCATTTCGAAGTGCTCGCGGCTGTCCTTGTGCTTGTGCGGTCCGCGAACCACCGTGTAACGGTGCTTCTCGGTCGGCAGCGGCACGGGACCCTGAATCCGGGCGTTCGTGCGCTCGACCGTCTGGACGATCTTCGCGGTGGACTGGTCCAGGACGCCGTGGTCGAAGGCCTTCAGCCGGATGCGAATCATTTGTCGGTTGTCGGCCATGACTCCTACTTCAGGATCTTGACGACGCGGCCCGAACCCACGGTTCGGCCACCTTCGCGGATGGAGAAGGTGAGACCCTCTTCCATGGCGATGGGCTTGCCGAGGGTGACGGTCATCTCGGTGTTGTCACCGGGCATGACCATCTCGGTACCGGCGGGCAACTCAATGGTGCCGGTGACGTCGGTGGTGCGGAAGTAGAACTGCGGACGGTAGTTCGCGAAGAACGGCTTGTGGCGCCCGCCCTCGTCCTTGGTCAACACGTAGACCGAGGCCTCGAAGATCGTGTGCGGGGTGATGGTGCCCGGCTTGCAGAGCACCTGTCCACGCTCGACGTCTTCCTTCTTGGTACCGCGAAGCAGCGCGCCGAGGTTGTCGCCGGCGCGGCCTTCGTCGAGCAACTTACGGAACATCTCGATGCCGGTCACGACCGTCTTGGTCGTCGGACGCAGTCCCACGATCTCGACCTCGTCGTTGACCTTCACGATGCCCTGCTCCACCTTGCCGGTCACGACCGTGCCACGGCCGGTGATCGACATGACGTCCTCGATGGACATCAGGAATGGCTTCTCGGTCGAGCGGACCGGCTCGGGGATGAACGAGTCGACCGCGTCCATGAGCTCCATGATCTTGTCGCCCCACGCCTCGTCGCCCTCGAGCGCCTTCAGCGCCGAAACACGAATGATCGGGGTGTCGTCGCCCGGGAAGCCGTAGCTGTCAAGCAGCTCGCGCACTTCCATCTCGACGAGCTCGAGGAGCTCCTCGTCGTCGACCATGTCGGCCTTGTTGAGGGCCACCACGATGTAGGGCACGCCCACCTGGCGAGCGAGCAGCACGTGCTCGCGCGTCTGGGGCATCGGACCGTCGGTCGCCGAGACGACCAGGATCGCGCCGTCCACCTGGGCGGCGCCGGTGATCATGTTCTTCACGTAGTCGGCGTGGCCGGGCATGTCGACGTGGGCGTAGTGACGCTTCGCGGTCTCGTATTCCACGTGGGCGATCGAGATCGTGATGCCGCGCTGGCGCTCTTCGGGAGCGGCGTCGATCTTGTCAAAGGGTGTAAAGGCGGTACCCGGGACGCGGGTGGACAGCACCTTGGTGATCGCCGCGGTCAGGGTGGTCTTGCCGTGGTCGATGTGACCCATGGTTCCGATGTTGACGTGCGGCTTAGTGCGCTCGAACTTCTGCTTTGCCATTGTCGGGGACTAACTTTCTCTCTAATGACCGGTCCACTACGGACCCGTCGGGTTTGTTTCGGCCCTCCCCGACGACGGTTTGGACCTTGGTTTCGCTGGTTGCCCAGCGTTCTTACGCGCCGGTGGCCTTGGCGACGATTTCCTTGGAAATCGCCTCAGGTACTTCTGCGTACGAATGGAACTGCATGCTGTACGTCGCGCGCCCTTGGGTGCGAGAACGCAGGTCAGTAGCGTAGCCGAACATGTCAGCCAGCGGCACAAGCGCTCTAATTGCTTGGCTATTGCCCACCTGTTCCATGCCCTCGACGCGGCCGCGTCGACTCGAAAGGTCGCCAATGACGTCGCCCATGTAGTCCTCGGGCGTGACGACCTCGACGGCCATCATCGGCTCGAGCAGGACCGGGCTCGCGAGGCGTGCCGCCTTCTTCACCGCGATCGATCCCGCGATCTTGAAGGCCATTTCCGACGAGTCGACGTCGTGGTAACTGCCGTAGGTGAGGCGAACACGCACGTCGACGACCGGGTAGCCCGCCAGCACGCCCGAGGTCAAGGCCTCGGTGATGCCCTGGTTGACCGGCTGGATGTACTCCTTGGGGATGGCGCCGCCCGTGATCTCGTCGACGAACTCGTACCCGCCGCCGGGGCCCGTGGGCTCGAGGGTGATGACGACGTGGCCGTACTGACCCTTACCACCGGTCTGGCGCACGTACTTCTCTTCGACCTTGGTGACGGTCTTGCGGACCGTCTCGCGGTAGGCGACCTGGGGCTTACCCACGTTGGCGTCCACCGAGAATTCGCGCAGCATTCGGTCGACCAGCACCTCGAGGTGCAGCTCGCCCATGCCCGAGATGACCGTCTGACCGGTCTCTTCGTCACTTCGCACACGAAAGGTCGGGTCCTCTTCGGAGAGCGCGTAGAGCGCCTTTGACAACTTGTCCTGGTCGGCCTTGGTCTTGGGCTCGACGGCGACGTGGATGACGGGCTCGGGGAAGACCAGGTTCTCGAGCAGGATTGGCTGGTCGACCGAGCTGAGCGTGTCGCCGGTCGTGACCTGCTTGAGGCCCACCGCGGCGACGATGTCACCGGTGCGGATCGTGTCGAGGTCCTCGCGGTTGTTGGCGTGCATCAAGAGCAGGCGTCCGAGACGCTCCTTCTTCATGCCCTTGGTGGTGTTCACGACCGTGTCGCCCTTTTCGAGGGTGCCCGAGTAGACGCGCAGGTAGATCAGCTTGCCGACGTAGGGGTCGGTCATGATCTTGAAGGCGAGGGCCGAGAAGGGCTCGTCGTCCGAGGGCTTGCGCTCGAGGACGTCTTCCTTGCCCGGCTTGGTGCCCTGGGTGGGGGGAAGGTCGATCGGCGAGGGCAGGAAGTCCACGACGGCGTCGAGCATGGGTTGGACGCCCTTGTTCTTAAAGGCGCTGCCGTTGAGGATCGGCACGCAGTGGTTCTCCAGGGTCCCCACGCGCAGTGCGCGGCGGATGTCGGCCGACGTGATCTCCTCTTCACCGAGGACCTTCTCGGTGAGTTCGTCGTCAAAGGTGGTCAAGACGTCGATCAACTTCGCGTGGTACTCGTCGGCCTGGGCCTGGTACTCGGCGGGGATGTCGACGACGTCGAAGTGCTCGCCCCGGTCGTCGTCGTGGTAGATCGTGGCCTTCATCGTCGTGAGGTCGATGACGCCCTGGTAGTGCGACTCGACGCCGATCGGCAGCTGGATGACGGCCGGCACGCAGTCGAGGCGGTCGGCGATCATGGCGACGCAGCGAAAGAAGTCCGCGCCGATGCGGTCCATCTTGTTGACGAAGCAGATGCGCGGTACGTGGTACTTGTTGGCCTGGCGCCACACCGTCTCGGTCTGGGGCTCCACGCCGGCGACCGCGTCAAAGACCGCGACCGCGCCGTCGAGCACGCGCAGCGAGCGCTCGACCTCGACCGTGAAGTCGACGTGGCCGGGCGTGTCGATGATGTTGATGCGGTAGCCGTTCCAGTGGGCGGTCGTCGCTGCCGAAGTGATCGTGATGCCGCGCTCTTGCTCTTGGACCATCCAGTCCATCGTCGCGGCGCCCTCGTGCACTTCACCGATCTTGTAGTTCTTGCCCGTGTAGAACAAGATGCGTTCGGTCGTCGTGGTCTTGCCGGCGTCGATGTGCGCCATGATGCCAATGTTGCGAACCTTCTCCAGGGGGAATTCGCGAGCCGTCATTTCAATTACTTTCTTTGCTTACCAGCGGTAGTGCGCGAAGGCCTTGTTGGACTCGGCCATCTTGGCCATGTCCTCGCGGCGCTTCACGGCGGCGCCGACGCCGTTGCTGGCGTCGATAATCTCGTTGGCCAGGCGCTCGGCCATGGTCTTCTCGCGGCGCTTCTTGGCGAAATCAGTCAGCCAGCGGATCGCCAGCGTCGTGGCGCGACGGGGTCGCACCTCGACCGGGACCTGGTAGGTGGTCCCGCCGACGCGACGGCTGCGCACTTCGAGTTCGGGACGCACGTTCTCGAGCGCGCGCTTCAGGGCCGCGACGGGGTCGGCGCCGGTCTTCTGCTCGACTTGCTCGAGAGCCGTGTAGACGATGCGCTCGGCGATCGTGCGCTTGCCGCGCTCGAGGATCTTGTTCGTCACCTGGGTCACGAGTACCGATTTGTAGATCGGGTCGGGAACCAGTTCTCGACGTTCAGCGGGGCCCTTACGAGGCATTAGCTCTCCTTCTTCGCGCCGTAGCGGCTACGGGCCTGCTTACGGTCGCGCACGCCCGAGGTGTCGAGCGCGCCGCGGATGATCTTGTAACGAACACCGGGGAGGTCCTTCACACGCCCGCCACGCACGAGCACGATGGAGTGCTCTTGCAGGTTGTGGCCGACGCCGGGGATGTACGCGGTGATCTCGACGCCCGAGGTGAGGCGCACGCGCGCCACCTTTCGAAGGGCCGAGTTCGGCTTCTTGGGCGTGACGGTGTGCACCCGGGTGCAGACGCCACGACGTTGCGGAGCGCCCTTCAGCGCCGGCGTCTTGGTCTTTGAAACTTTGTCCTGCCGGCCTTTTCGGACCAACTGTGCAATGGTGGGCACGCGGAACCTCTTCTAGTTGTACATCGTTCTGGGTACGTGCCAGTAACTACCGGCACGCGGACTTTCCATCCTACGACAAACCACGTCGTAACGGCAAGCCGGCCGACGGCCCCTAAGGGCCGCCCGCCGTGCTCGACCTAGATTGCTTGACCGCCGAGCTCGTCTTCGGGGTTGGCGGCGTCGTTCTCTGGCAGTGCTGACTCGTCGTAACTCGCCCCGATGTTCTGGAACGCCGCCATATCGGCACTGAAGGAGTCGTCACTCGAGATCTCGCCCAGGAGACTGGCGAGGTCGAGGTCATCGTCCGAAACCTGCGCCCAGGCGGGCAACAGTTCGGCGTCGGGCATGTCGAGTCGCAGTTCGCGCTTGTTGTAGTACTCAAGACCCGAACCGGCGGGGATCAACTTGCCGATGATGATGTTCTCCTTCAGACCCACGAGGTGGTCGCGCTTGCCTTCGATGGCCGCTTCGGTCAAGACCCTGGTGGTCTCCTGGAAGGAGGCCGCCGACAGCCACGAGTCGGTCGCGAGCGACGCCTTGGTGATACCCATCAACTGGGCGCGCCCATCGGCCGCCTCCAGGCCCGAGGCCTCGATCGCGTCGTTGGTGTCGTTGAACAACTTCACGTCGACCATCGCGCCGGGCAGCCACTGGGACTCGCCGGCGTCGACGATCTGGACGCGACGCGTCATCTGGCGAACGATCAGCTCGATGTGCTTGTCGTGGATCGACACGCCCTGGTCGCGGTAGACGTTCTGGACCTCTTCGACGAGGTACTGCTGGGTCTCGCGCGTACCTCGATACTTCATCATGAGCTTGGGGTCGAGCGGACCGTCGTGCAGCGGGGTGCCGACTTCGACCTCCTGGCCGTCCTCGACGTGCAGGTGGCGCGCGATCGAGATCGACTCCTCCTGGACCTCTCCCTCGTTGCCCACGACCGTGACCTTGCGCTCACGTCCGATGAGTTCGACGCGCACGACGCCCGAGTGCTCGGCGACCTTCGCCGCGCCCTTGGGGGTGCGCGCTTCGAAGAGCTCCACCACGCGCGGCAGACCGTGCGTGATGTCGCTCTCGGTCACACCACCGGAGTGGAAGGTACGCATGGTGAGCTGGGTTCCCGGCTCACCAATGGACTGAGCGGCGATGACGCCCACGGCCTCACCGAGCTCGACGAGCTGGTGGGTCGCGAGTGAGAGTCCGTAGCAGGCAGCGCACACGCCCTGGATGGCGTCACAGGTCAGCGTGGTGCGAACACGCACCCGCGTCACCGCTTCGTCGTCGCGCAGGCGCTCGACGTCGTCGACCATCAGCATCGTGCCGGCTTCGATCGTCGAGCCGTCCGACAGGGTCACGCTCTCAGAGAGCACGCGGCCCCACAGCTTGGTCTCGAGGTGCGCGCGCTGACCACGGGTGTCGGCGGCGACGTGCTCGATCCACATGCCACGGGTCGTGGCGCAGTCGAACTCCTTGACGATGAGTTCCTGGGCGACGTCGACGAGTCGACGCGTCAGGTAGCCCGAGTCGGCCGTGCGCAGCGCCGTGTCACCCAGGCCCTTGCGGGTGCCGTGGGTCGAGATGAAGTACTCGAGGACCGAGAGACCCTCGCGGAACGAGGACTTGATCGGACGAGGGATCATCTCACCACGAGGGTTGGACACGAGGCCCTTCATCGCGGCGATCTGGCGGATCTGCTGGCTGTTACCACGCGCGCCCGAGTCGACCATCATGCGGATCGGGTTGTCGAACTTGGCGTTCATGGCGCGGTCGGTGGCGTCACCGACCTCCTTGTTCGCGTTCGTCCAGATCTCGATCTCCTGCTGGCGACGCTCGTCGTCGACGATGACGCCGCGCCGGTAGTTGGTCTCGACCTTGGCCGCCTGCTCCTCGTACTTGTTGAGGATGGCCGCCTTCTCCGAGGTCGTCACGACGTCGTCGATCGAAATCGTCAGACCCGACTGGGTGGCGAAGCGGAAGCCCAAGGACTTGATGGCGTCGAGCGACTCGGCGACCTCCTGGCGGCTGAAGCCACCCGAGATCTCCTCGACGATGACGCCGATGGGGGTCGCGTTCTTGCCGATCAACTCGTTGACGTAACGGAAACCGAACGGCAGGGCCTCGTTGAAGAAGACCCGACCCGGCGTCGTGAGCAGTGAACGGCTCGCGCCCTTCACGACGACGCCGGCGCTTTCGAGGCGGGTGTCGAGCGACGAGCCCTCGAGCGGGCGGATCTCGATCGGCGTACGCAGACCGAGGCTCTTGTCGCCCACCGCGTTCTCGATCTCGTACACGTGACGAAAGACGCGAGGGTTTTCGAGCTTCTCGTCAGCGGGCAGGGTCAAGTAGTACGCGCCGAACACCATGTCCTGCGCGGGCTCGGTGATAGGACGGCCGGTCGCGGGCGTGAAGATGTTGTTGGTCGAGAGCATCAGGATGCGCGCCTCGGCCTGGGCTTCAGCCGAGAGCGGCACGTGCACGGCCATCTGGTCACCGTCGAAGTCGGCGTTGAACGCCTTGCAAACGAGCGGGTGGATCTGGATCGCCTTGCCGTCGACCAGTACGGGCTCGAAGGCCTGGATACCGAGACGGTGCAACGTCGGGGCGCGGTTGAGCAGCACGGGGTGCTCGCGAATGACCTCTTCGAGCACGTCCCACACGACCGCCTTGCGGCGCTCGACCATGCGCTTGGCGCTCTTGATGTTCTGGGCCATCTGGGTCTCGATGAGCCGCTTCATGACGAAGGGCTTGAAGAGTTCCAGGGCCATCATCTTGGGCAGTCCGCACTGGTGGAGCTTGAGCTGGGGTCCGACGACGATGACCGAACGGCCGGAGTAGTCGACGCGCTTGCCGAGCAGGTTCTGACGGAACCGTCCCTGCTTGCCCTTCAACATGTCCGAGAGACTCTTGAGGGGGCGGCCGCTCTGACCGGCGACGGGACGGCCGCGACGGCCGTTGTCGAACAACGCGTCCACGGCCTCTTGGAGCATGCGCTTCTCGTTGTTGACGATGATGTCGGGCGCACCGAGGTCGAGCAGACGCTTCAGTCGGTTGTTGCGGTTGATGACGCGACGGTAGAGGTCGTTGAGGTCACTGGTCGCGAAACGACCACCGTCGAGCTGGACCATCGGACGAAGGTCCGGCGGGATGACGGGGACCGCTTCGAGGATCATGGCGCGCGGGTCGTTGAGACGTCGACCCTGGTCGTCACGGCGGTTGAAGGACTGCACGATGGCGAGGCGCTTCAAGAACTTGGCGTGACGCTGCGCGCTGAGCGGCTTGCGGCCGTCCTTCGCGTCGATCATCTCGCGCATGACCTTTTCCTCGTCGTCGAGGTCCATACGGTCGATCAGTTGCAGGATCGCGTCCGCACCCATGCCGCCCTCGAAGTACTCGCCGTAGCGGAACTCCATCTCGCGGTAGAGGACCTCGTCCTCGATGATCTGGCGCGAGTGCAGCCCCTCGAAGGTGTCAAAGGCCTGCTTGGCGAGCTCGCGCTCCTCGGCGAAGCGTGAACGCACGCCGTCGAGTTCCTTCTCGGTACCGCGCTGCAGTGCGCGCAGCTCGGACTCCTTGGCGCCGTCGGACTCGAGCTTCTCGGCCCGGGTCTCGATCTCCTTCAGCTTGGCGTCGATCGCCTTCACTTCACGTTCGGCGATCTCGACGAGCTCCTCGGAGAGTCCCAGGCGCAGTTCGGCGATGTCGTCGTGGCGTCGGTCGACGTCGACGTAGGTGACCATGTGGGCGGCGAAGTAGATGACCTTCTCCAACTGCTTGGCCTTGAGTTCTTCCTTCGGGGCGGTACCCATCAAGAGGTAGGCCAACCACGAACGCGTTCCGCGCAGGTACCAGATGTGCACCACGGGCGCCGACAGGGCGATGTGACCCATGCGGTCGCGACGGACCTTGTCGCTCGTTACTTCAACACCACAGCGCTCGCAGACGATGCCCTTGAATCGCACCCGCTTGTACTTGCCGCACGCGCACTCCCAGGCCTTCTGCGGTCCGAAGATCTTCTCGCAGAACAGACCGTCCTTCTCGGGACGCAGTGTTCGGTAGTTGATGGTCTCGGGCTTCTTCACTTCTCCCGAGGACCAGCTGCGGATGTTCTGGGCCGTGGCGAGACCGATGCTCAGTTCGTCGAACTGGTTGACGTCTAACGGGCTCATGACAACTTCCTTTCGGCGGCGCGGCGGGCGTCTTCCTCGTCGCTACCGCGCTCGGGTCGACTGATGTCGATACCGAGTTCGCGGGTCACGGAGAAGAAATCTTCCTCGGTGTCGGCGAGGTCGACGTGCGCACCCACCTTGTCGCGCACTTCTACGTTCAAACAGAGTGATTGCATTTCCTTGATCAAGACCTTGAACGACTCGGGGATTCCCGGCTCGGGCAGGTTCTGACCCTTCACGATCGCCTCGTACGCGCGTTCGCGACCCTTCATGTCGTCGGACTTGACGGTCAAGAGCTCCTGGAGGGCGTAGGCGGCACCGTAGGCCTCGAGGGCCCACACTTCCATCTCACCGAAGCGCTGTCCACCGAACTGGGCCTTGCCACCGAGCGGTTGGGCCGTGATCATCGAGTACGGGCCAGTCGAACGGGCGTGGATCTTGTCGTCGACCATGTGGGCGAGCTTCAAGATGTAGGCGTAGCCCACCGAGATGGGGTTGTCGTAGACCTCACCGGTGCGACCGTTGAAGAGGGTCACCTTGCCGTCGTTGTCGCCGGCGAGCAGGCGCTTGCCGTTGGCACCGTCGACGTTGAGCGTCGCGAAGGTCTGCTGGATCGTCGGCTTGTCCTTCGCGCGCTCGGTCTCGTCCCAGTGCGCGCCGTCAAAGGACGGCGTCGCGACGTAAACCGCGGGCTCGGTGCGCGGACGGGTCTTGCGGTACGGCCGCGTGGCGACGTCCTGCTGATCAGAGTGTCCCGAGGTGCCCACGGCGGGGTTGACCTCGATACCGGCCCAGCCGTGACGAGCGGCGTAGCCGAGGTGACTTTCGAGCACCTGACCGACGTTCATTCGACTCGGCACGCCGAGGGGGCTCAGGATGATGTCGACGGGCGTGCCGTCCTCCATGAACGGCATGTCCTCTTCGGGCAGGATCTTCGAGATGACGCCCTTGTTGCCGTGACGGCCGGCCAACTTGTCGCCTTCGGAGATCTTGCGCTTCTGGGCGACGTAGACCTTGACCAACTGGTTCACGCCGGGCTGCATCTCGTGGTCCTCGTCGCGGCTGTAGACCTTGACGTCGATGACCTTGCCGGACTCGCCGTGGGGAACCTTGAGCGAGGTGTCGCGCACTTCGCGCGCCTTCTCACCGAAGATCGCTCGCAGGAGTCGCTCTTCGGGCGACTGCTCGGTCTCACCCTTGGGGGTCACTTTGCCCACCAGGATG
This sequence comes from Acidimicrobiales bacterium, assembly GCA_036745995.1. GTDB lineage: Bacteria > Actinomycetota > Acidimicrobiia > Acidimicrobiales > RAAP-2 > RAAP-2. Next base: position 12,254 of record DAIOEY010000001.1, read on the forward strand.
TCACCGGGCTGCACTTCGGCGCCGATGCGCACGATGCCGCGGTCGTCGAGGTCCGCGAGGATGTCGTCGGGCAGGTTGGGGATGTCGCGGGTGATCTCCTCGGCGCCCAACTTCGTGTCACGCGCGTCGATCTCGTATTCCTTCACGTGGATCGAGGTGAGGACGTCGTCGCGAACGAGACGCTCGTTCAAGATGATGGCGTCTTCGTAGTTGTAGCCCTCCCACGGCATGTACGCCACGAGCAGGTTCTTGCCGAGCGCGAGCTCACCGTGGCTGGTGCTGGTGCCGTCGGCGAGCAGGTCGCCCAGGGCCACCGTCTCGCCACCGAAGACGAGCGGCTTCTGGTTGATAGAGGTGTCCTGGTTCGAGCGACGGAACTTGTTCAAGTTGTACTGCTTCTTGCCCAGGGTCTTGCCGTAGCGGTCGGTGACGTCCTTCTCGTATTCGACGATGATGCGGTCGCCCGAGACGGACTTCACGACGCCATCGCCCTCAGCGATCAAGACGTCGCCCGAGTCGAGCGCGGCGCGCGCCTCCATGCCGGTTCCCACGAAGGGAGCCTCGGGCATGATCAGCGGCACGGCCTGCTTCTGCATGTTCGCGCCCATCAGGGCGCGCTGAGCGTCGTCGTGCTCGACGAAGGGGATCAGCGAGGTGGCGACCGAGATGACCTGCTTGGTCGAGACGTCCATCAGCTCGACCTCGTCGGGCTTGACGAAGTCGATCTCCGACGTGGTCGACGACGACTTGTTCGAAGCGCCCACGCGCAGACCGGTGCCGATCGGGCCACGGCGTACGAGGACGCGGTCGGCCTTGATGACGCCCTTGTCGTCGACTTCGGTGTTGGCCTGGGCGATGACGTAGCGCTCTTCCTCGTCAGCGGTGAAGTACTTGATCTCACCGGTGACGGTGCCGCCACTGACGACGCGGTACGGGGTTTCGATGAAGCCGTACTCGTTGATGCGCGCGTAGTTCGCGAGGTATCCGATCAGACCGACGTTCGGTCCTTCGGGGGTCTCGATCGGACACATGCGTCCGTAGTGCGAGGAGTGGACGTCACGAACTTCGAGTCCGGCGCGCTCGCGCGAGAGTCCACCTGGTCCCAGGGCCGAAAGACGGCGCTTGTGGGTCAGTCCCGACAGCGGGTTGTTCTGGTCCATGAACTGACTGAGCTGGGACGTGGCGAAGAACTCCTTGATCGCCGACATCACCGGGCGGATGTTGATCAGGGTCTGGGGCGCGATCGCCTCGACGTCCTGGGTGTTCATGCGCTCGCGCACGACGCGCTCCATGCGTGAGAGTCCGGTACGCAGCGCGTTCTGGATCAGCTCGCCGACGCTGCGGATGCGGCGGTTGGCGAAGTGGTCCTGGTCGTCGATGTGGTACGTGGTCTCCTTCGCCGTGCGGTCACGGGCCAGGTTCAACAGGTACGTCGCGGTCGCCAGGACTTCGGCCTTGGAGAGCACGTGCAGGTCCGCGTTGGGGCGCTCGAGGAGGTCGCCGAACAGTTCGAGGTTCTTGGCGACCTCGCTACCCAGCTTGCGGTCGAGCTTGTAGCGCCCGACGCGCGAGAGGTCGTAGCGCTTCTCCGAGAAGAAGGCACCTTCGAAGTACTGACGGGCCGCTTCGACGGTCTGGACCTCGCCGGGACGGGCACGTCGGTAGATCTCGAGCCACGCCGTCTCTTGACTGGCGCGCACGAAGTTCTCGGGCGTGTCCTCGAAGTTGTACTTGTCCATGTGCTTGGCGATCTCGAGGTGCGCCTTCTTCCAGTCCGCGTGGAACTGGTCCTCGAGGAAGTCGAAGTGCGCGACGAACTGCTCGAAGAACGGCTCGTCCATCGCGGTGTCGAGCGCGCGCAGCAGTGTGAAGATCGACACGCGACGTTTGCGTGCGATGCGCGCACCGGCGTTGGCGGCCTTGTTCTTCTTCTCTTCGAGGTCGACCTGGAGCCACTCACCGCGGCTCGGGTGGATCGTGCCCTCGAAGGCGACCTTCTCGTCCTTGCCGGGCTGGAACAGCACGCCGGGCGAACGGACCAACTGGCTCACCACGACACGCTCGGTGCCGTTGATGATGAACGTCCCCTGCTCGGTCATGATCGGGAAGTCGCCCATGAAGACGGTCTGTTCCTTGATCTCACCGGTCTCGGAGTTGAGGAAACGCGCGCGAACGAAGATCGGCTGGGAATAGGTGGTGGCGCGCTGGCGGCACTCTTCCACCGTGAACTTCGGCGGGCTCTTCAGATCCACGTCGTCGGGGTCGAACTCGAGTTCGAGCGAAAGCCGCCCCGTGAAGTCGGTGATCGGCGAAATGGCCTCGAAGGCCTCTCGCAGACCCTGCTTCATGAACAGGTCGAAACTGTCTCGCTGGATTTCGAGGAGGTTAGGCAGGGGGTGAGCTTCACCCAAGGCCGAGAAATTAAATCGCTCTGGGCTAGTGGACCGAGACGTCAACGGTCAATCCTCCGTGTAAGTGGGTGGCTACAGCAGGTTTCCGCGATTACGTGCAAAATGACGCCAAGAGACGACGAAGTTGAACGCAGGGACACGGTCTTTCAACTCTAGTGGTTGCGCAAGGGTATGCGCAAGTGGCGCTCCCCATTCTTGGGAAACGCGGCCGCCGTGCGGTTGCCACACCCTAGGCAGGTTCGCCGCCGAGGTCAAGTACTGGAAGCAGAAAAATGCCCCGGTCGGCGAACCGACCGGGGCACTTCACTCTAAAACCTTGAAATTACTTCACTTCCACCGTCGCGCCGGCGGCTTCGAGCGCCGCCTTCGCCTTGTCGGCGTCGGCCTTGGAGACCTTCTCGAGGACGGGCTTGGGGGCACTGTCGACGAGGTCCTTGGCTTCCTTCAGACCCAGGTTGGTAAGTGCACGCACTTCCTTGATCACCTGAATCTTCTTCTCGCCGCCGCCAATCAGAATGACGTCGTAGTCGCTCTTCTCATCGGCACCGGCGTCGGCAACTGCGCCGCCGCCAGCGGCAGCGGGCGCGGCAACCGCCGCGGGGGCCGCGGCCGTCACGCCGAACTTCTCCTCGAACTCCTTGAGCAGTTCGCTCAGTTCGATCACGGATAGCTCAGCGATGCCGTCGAGAATCTGTTCCTTGGTCAGGGTTGCAGCCATGGTGATTCCTTTCTTTTCTTCGTTTCGATACTTCGTTGGTGGGGTTATTCGGCCGGTTCGCTCGCGGCGTCCTCAACAGGCGCCTCGGTGGTTTCGGCTGCTTCGTCGACCACGGGGGCCTCCTCTTCAACCGCGACCTCCGCGACAGGTGCCGCGGCGTCGTCGCTCGCTGCGGGTGCAGCTTCCTCGACCCCGGCCGGAGTCTCGGCGGCTTCGACCTCTTCGACCACCGGGGCGGCCACGGGGCCACCCTTCGAGTCAATGAGGGCCGAGAGGCCGTAGGCGAAGTTTTGCGGCAGGGCCTTCAAGAGTCCGGCCATGGTGCGAAGTGGTGAGGCCAACAGTCCGGCGAACTGCGCGAGCAGCACGTCGCGACTCGGCAGATCGGCGAGGGCCGTGAGGTCCTTCAGCGTCAGCGCCTTGCCGTCGGCGACGCCGCCCTTGACGATGAGCGTCGGCGTCTCGCGCGCGAAGTCGCGCAACGTCTTGGCGACTGCGGAGACGTCACCGTCGACGAAGGCGATCGCGGTGGGGCCGTGGAGGAACTCGCCCAAGGACTCGACCGCGGTGCCACTGATGGCGCGCAACACGAGGGTGTTCTTGAAGACCTTGTAGTCGGCGCCGATCGAACGCAGTTGACGGCGCAGCGACGAGATCTGGGCGACGGTCATGCCGCGGTACTCGGTGACGACGGCGGTCGAGGAGGCGTCGACGCGCGACTTGACCTCGTCGACGGTGGCGACCTTGTCGGGGCGAACCTTGCTCATACTGACTCCTTCACCGGATGCCGCCCGGTACGGGCCTCGACATCCAAGCGAACAAGTCGGTCCCGAGGGAACAACTCGAACTCCTCGTCAGGCGGACCGGATGGTCGCTTTAAGCGGGCGTACCCGCACCGGATGTCTTCGGCGTTCTCTACATCTGTGGCACAGCGTCGTGCGAGTGTTCCATCGTAGTGACGCGCACTCACGCGCGTCAAAACGTTCGCTAGGCCGTAGCCAGCACCTCATCGTTGTCGCGCGAGCGACTGGGGTCGATCTTGACGCCCGGTCCCATGGTCGAAGAAACGGTCGCACTCAAGACGTAGCGGCCCTTGGCGCTCGAGGGCTTCACGCGCACGATCTCGTCGATGACGGCCTGCACGTTGCGAACGAGGTCGTCACGACTGAAGCTCACCTTGCCGACGCGCAACTGCACGTTGCCGATCTTGTCGGTGCGGTACTCGACGCGCCCACCCTTGAACTCACTGACCGCCTTGGCGACGTCCATGGTCACGGTGCCCGTCTTGGGGTTGGGCATGAGTCCGCGGGGTCCGAGGACGCGACCGAGACCACCGACCTGACCCATGAGGTCCGGCGTCGCGATCGCGATGTCGAAGTCAAGGAATCCACCGGCGACCTTGGCGACGAGATCCTCGGCACCGACCTCGTCGGCACCGGCGTCGCGCGCCGCCTGGGCGGCTTCGCCCGCGGCGAAGACGACCACGCGGTTGGTCTTACCCGTACCGGCCGGCAGTGAGATCGTGCCGCGCACGATCTGCTCGGCCTTGCGCGGGTCCACGCCGAGGCGGATCGCCAGCTCGACGGTCTCGTCGAACTTCGCGGTGCTGAGCTTCTTCACCTTCTCGACGGCGTCGACGACCGAGAGGAGTTCCTCGCGGTCGACCTGCGCCAGGGCGTTCGTGTAGTTCTTTCCGTGCTTCATTCGTGTCTCCTAGCCCGCCACCGAGATGCCCATGGAACGGGCCGTGCCCGCCACCTGCAGCTTGGCCATCTCGAGGTCGTCGGTGTTGAGGTCCTTCAGTTTGGTCTTGGCGATCTCTTCGACCTGGTCCATCGTGACCGTCGCGACCGTCTCTCGTCCCGCAAGGTGCGCGCCCTTGGCGACACCGGCCGCTTGGCGCAGGAGCACCGGCGTCGGCGGGGTCTTCAGGACGAACGTGAACGAACGGTCCTCGTAGATCGAGATGTCGACCGGGATCACCGTGCCGCGCATCGACTCGGTCGCGGCGTTGTACTGCTTGCAGAACTCCATCGTCTGGATCCCGTGCGGTCCGAGCGCGGTGCCGACGGGCGGCGCGGGGGTCGCCCCACCAGCCTCCAGCTGGATCTTCACTACTGCGACAACCTTCTTAGCCATGGCTTTCTCCTTGCACCAGTTCTCTAGAGCTTCGTGACCTGCGTGAAGTCCAGCTCCACGGGGGTCTCTCGACCGAATATGTCGACCAGCACCTTGACCTTCAATTGGTCTTCGTTGATCTCGGCGACGTGGCCCGAGAACGTCGCGAACGGCCCGGTCTTTATCTGCACGGTGTCGTTCACTTCGAACTCGTGGGTCGGCATGCGGCGCTTAGCGACCGGCTGCTCGACACCCTCGACGTGGGGACGAATGATGTTGTCCACCTCGCGCCGCGTCAGCGCCGTCGGACGGGTCTTCTCTGCGCCGACGAAACCGGTGACGCCTGGCGTCGAACCGATCACGTAGAAGATCTCGGGGTCCGGCTCACAGCGGATCAAGAGGTAGCTCGGGAACATCCGCTTGGAGACCGTGACCTTCTTGCCGGACTTGAACTCGGTGACGTCTTCTTCGGGCAGGTAGATCTCGTAGATGCTGTCGCTCAACTCGCGCGACTTGATGATGTTGTTCAGTGCCCCGATGACCTTCTGCTCGTGGCCGGCGAAGGTGTGCACGATGTACCAGCGACCGGGACGGTCAAAGGCGCTCTCGACGACGGGCTCCTCGACGTCCTCGATGATCGTGACGTCGAGAATCTCGGGTTCGCCGACGTGCGGGTCTTCGTTCACGGTGGTGTCCATGTCGCTCATTGTGATCGCCTTACTTCTGGAAGAGGAACGTTACGAACTTCGAGAAGCCGTAACCGAGGCCGAAAATCAGCGAGGACATGAACACGAGGACGAAGAAGACGATGGTCGTGTAATTGATCACTTCGGGACGCGTCGGCCAGGCGACCTGGCGCATCTCCTCGCGGATCTCACGAAAGAACTGAGCGGGCTTCGTGCGTTGTCCGCGTCGACGCTGCAGATCCTGCGACGACGTGGCGCGTCGAGGTGCGGCGGTGCCGTCGGCACCCACCTGACCCTGTCGCTGCATCATGCGCTTCTGTTCGCGGTTCATCTCACGTCTCTCGATATTCGTAGCGGTACTTCGTGTCGAAACATTCCTCGCGCAGGGCAGGAGGGACTCGAACCCCCAACCCCCGGTTTTGGAGACCGGTGCTCTACCAATTGAGCCACTGCCCTTCGCGGTCAGCCACCGAAACCAGGTGGTTGGCCGTAGGGAAGATAAATCTTACCATTCCCGCGGGCGATACCCCCTAGCGGGTCTCCTTGTGCAACGTGTGCTTGCGCTCCCACTGGCAGTACTTGGACATCTCGATGCGCTCGCGGTCGTTGACCTTGTTCTTCATCGTGATGTAGTTGCGTCGCTTGCACTCCTCGCAGGCCAGGGTCACCTGTACGCGCTTTTCGTTCTTCGCCATCGTTTCTCCTCAAATGTTGATGCTGCGTACTTCGTACTGCGTCGGGCCCACTGGTCCTGCCTGGTAGCGGCGGCGGGAGTCGAACCCGCGACACCACGATTATGAGCCGTGTGCTCTAACCACCTGAGCTACGCCGCCTGGCGAGCCCTCTGTCGGGATTGAACCGACGACCCCTTCCTTACCATGGAAGTGCTCTACCACTGAGCTAAGAGGGCGCCGCGTCGTAAAAAGACGCGAGGGGGAATTGTACTCCGGCCAAGGCTAATCTTTCCAACCGGCTCGCGACTACCCTTTAGCGCATGAGAACACGCCTGGTCGAACTCGACGACGCCCAGGCGCTCATGAATATCCTCAATCCCGAGATTATCGAGACGTCGGTCAGTTTTGACCTCGTGCCGAGGGTGCTCTCCGAACAGGAGTCCTGGATCCGCGCCCATCAGGCCACCCATCCGTGCATCGTGGCCGTCAACGAGGACGACGACATGGGTGAGACCGGCGCCCGGGGTGAGAGAATCCTCGGTTTCGCCCTCGTCTCGCCGTTTCGCGACCGACCGGCGTACGCGACGACCGTCGAGAACTCGGTGTACGTCTTTCGCCAAGCCCGCGGGCGCGGCGTCGGCGAGGTGTTACTGCGCGAACTGATCAACACCGCCCAGGAATCGGGGTTCCACTCGCTGATCGCGCGGATCGTCGGCGAGAACGAGGGTTCGATCCGCCTGCACGAGAAGTGCGGCTTCACGCTGGTCGGCACCGAGATCGAGGTCGGTCGAAAGCACGGACGCTGGCTCGACGTCGTCGAGTACCAGTACGTTATACCTGATCGGCGCTGCTAAACCCCGAGTTCGACCACCTGCTCGGGCCAGGACCACTGCGTCCAGCGCCCCATGGGCGCGACGAGCACCCCACCGAGGATCGCGACCGCCAGGGCGATGAGCAGCGGATTGCTGTGCACGAGTCCGGCGAGCAGCTGGCGGCCCCCGGGAAGGCCGACGAACGGACCCGTGATCGACAGGGCGAGCAGCCAGAAGTGTTCACGCCCGTGATAACTGGCGGCGAGCAGGATCAGTCCCCACGCGAGGTACCAGGGTTGGACGACCGGGCCGAGTTCGACGAGAAGGATCAGCGACAGCCCGAGCGAGCGCACCCACCCTCGGCGTTCCCCGTGCCAGAGCAGCCAGAGCGCGAAGCCGCCCGCCACCAAGAGACCGAAGGAGCGCGTCACCGAGAGCACGGTCGCGACTCCCAAGCCGTGCCATCCAAGCGCGTGGGCCGTGTTGGTGATCGCCATCCCCAGTCCGGTCGCCGGCGCGGCCCAGGACCGCACGGTCCCGTTCGAGAGCAGGTTCTTCACCCACCCGAAACCAAAGCCCGCGAGCCACGTCCACGTGCCGAGCGTCGCCGCGGCGACGCCGCTCGCGATGAGTATCGGACGCAGTCGCTCTTTGACCGTCGCCTGCGGCCCACGCCAGGTCCACGCGACGTACGCGAGTCCGAGTGCCGCCGGCGCCTTGATGGCCGCAGCGCACGAACAGAAGAAGAGTGCCCAGACCGGATGTCGCTTCACGGCGAGCGCGATGCCCACGACGAGGAACCCCGCCATGATCGCGTCGTTGTGCGCACCACCGATCAACGTCAGCAGCACGAGTGGATTCATGGCGCTGAGTACGAACGCCTCGCCGGGGTCGCGATGCAGTCCGCGCGCGAGCATCGCGACGCCGTAACCGATCATCACGACGGCCGCGACCTCCAAAAGTCGTAGGCCGACGACCGTGGCCAGCTGATTGTGACGCGTGATCTTCGCGATGGAGCCGTCGAGGAAGAGGAAGAAGGGCCCGTAGGGCGCCGGAGCGTTCTGCCAGAGAGGGTCGACCGGATTGACGTACGGCGACGATCCGAGCGTGAAAGGCCCAAAGAGATAGGGGCTCAAATGGTGACTCGTCATCTCGCCCTGGGCCGCGTAACTGAAGACGTCGCGAGAGAAGAGCGGGGGCGCCACGATCATTGGCGTCGCCCACAGCAGCAGCATCCACCACAACGACTTGAGCGACGCGCCACGATGCAGTTTCATCACTTCGGCCAGACGCAGCCACACCCGCATCAGAAGCAGGAGTCCCCCGTAGACGAGCACGATGGACAAGAGGAACTTCGTCTCGCTCGGCGTCCCGCTCGCCCCGCTCGAGGGCTCACCGAAGAACCAGGTCTTGGTCATGTCGAGTTTGAACGGCGAGTTCGTGAACGACACGCCCGCGAGCAGCAGCACCATCGCCGTGAAGCCCAGCGCCGCGGGCTGCCAGAGGAAGCGCCAACCTTCGAAGGGACCCGGCGTGAATCGACCAAGCGGGGTGTAGCGGTGCTCGAGCAGTTGGACGGCGGTTTCGAATCGTGCGGCGGTCCGTTCGTAGGCGTGGCGAATGGCGTTGGCCCAGGACGTCAGCCGTCTCACCGCGCTCCCTTCTTTTCGAACAACGCCACCGTACTCCGCTCGTTCTTTTTCGGGCAGGGCCAATCCAGCTCTCGCTGAATTGGCCTTGGTGGGCCGGGAGGGATTTGAACCCCCGTAGGCAAAGCCGTCTGGTTTACAGCCAGATCCCATTGGCCGCTCGGGCACCGGCCCGCCGCGAATCATACTTGGCGCAACGTCTCGCCACCAACCGCCGCTGAGCATCTACGCTTTGGCCATGCCGAGTTTCGACGTCGTCTCCGAGATCGACCTGCAGGAGGTTCGCAACGCCGTCGATCAGACGAACCGCGAAGCGACGACGCGGTTCGACTTCAAGAACACCAACGCCAAGGTCGAGTTCGCAGAGAAGGAACTCACCCTGAGTGCCTCAACGGAGGACCGGCTTCGCGCGCTCTACCAACTGCTCGAAGAGAAGATGGTGAAGCGGTCGGTCTCCCTCAAGGCCCTCGACCCGGGCAAGATCGACGAGGCGAGCCAGGGCGCCGCCCGCCAGAAGATCGCTCTGAAGGCGGGCATCTCCCAAGAGGTCGGCAAGCAGATCAACAAGATGGTCAAGGAGATGGGCGTCAAGAACCTCAGCTCGTCGATCCAGGGTGACCAGGTGCGCGTCACGGGCAAACAGCGTGACGACCTTCAGCAGGCGATCGCCTTCTTCAGGGAGGCTGACCTTTCAGTCCCCCTGCAGTTCACCAACTTTCGCGACTAGCGAAGCCCCATCTCCTCCGAGGTGAGGTGCGCCTCGATCTCGTCGAGCGTGTGGTCGTGGAATATGCGGTTGAAGACCATCATCTTCAGGACCCAGAAGAGTCCGAAACTCAAGACGTTGGTGAACGACACCAGTCCGGTGTTGATCAGGTGGGCCCAGTGGTGCGAGTGCACTTCGGCGCGCGCCCACGTCGCGCCGATCATCGACACGCCGATGCCGAGCAACGACATCAACCAGAACGGGATGATCTCATTGCGAAAGTGGCTGCGGCCGTGCTTGCCCCACGTCCAACTGCGATTGAGGTAGTACGACGGCAGCGTCGCGATGAGGTTGCCGGTGACCGTGGCCCAGATCACACCGTGGATGATGTGAAAGCCGTAGAGGACCGCGATCGAAGTGAACGACACCGCCGTCGACACGGCCGAGACCGACGTGAAGCGGATTATCTTGCGGCCCTGGTGGGAGTGAGACCACGCGAGGAGGCGGTGAAGCTGCTGGGGCATGGCGACCATCCTACTGGGCACGGTCCGTCGTAGCGGGCGCGGTGTCACAATGGAGAGATGTCCGAAGCCCTCGATCTCCTCATTGACCTGCTCGATCTCGAAACCATTGAAGTAAACGTCTATCGGGGCAAGCACCCAGCCGAGGAGCGCCAGCGCACCTTCGGCGGCCAGGTCGCGGCGCAGGCCCTAATGGCGGCTGGTCGCACGGTGGAAAAGGGCCGGGTCCACTCGCTGCACTCGTACTTCCTGCGTCCGGGCGACCCTCGCATCCCGATCCTCTACGAAGTCGACCGCATCCGCGACGGGCGCAGCTTCACCACCCGACGCGTCGTCGCCGTCCAGCACGGCCGGGCCATCTACAACATGCAGGCCAGCTTTCACACCGAGGAGGTCAGCCTCGAACACCAGGTCGTGATGCCGATCGTGCCCGGGCCCGAGACGGTCGCCCCACTTCTCGATCGCATCAAGGCCGAATGGGGCAACGCCGACGAATGGTCGAAACGAGATCACCCGATCGACCAGCGATTCCTCGGCGAACTGCCGTGGAGCCCCGACCGCGCCAAGGAACCGCGCGGACGGACCTGGATCAGGGCCGACGGCACGTTGGCCGATGATCCTCTCCTGCACGCCTGTGTCGTCACCTACGCGAGCGACATGAGTCTGCTCGACTCGGTCCTCGCGCCGCACTCGGTTCGTTGGGACGACGGCTCGTTCATGGTCGCGAGCCTCGACCACTGCATGTGGTTCCATCGCGACGTGAAAGCCGACGAGTGGATGCTCTACGACACCGACTCACCCATCGCCCACGGTGGACGTGGTCTCGCGCGAGGCTTCCTCTTCAACCAGGCCGGCGAACTCTGCGTCTCCATGGTCCAGGAGGGACTCACCCGCATGGTCGACCCCGCCGTGCAACACCCGGCTTCGTAGAATCGACGGATGGCTCTCTCGGGCGCCGTCAACGACTACGAAGCGTCAACCCACGTGCTCCTCGAGGCCGCGCGAAGCGTACGCCAAGACCAACTCGACCGCCGCGTGCCCGGCGGTTGGTCGGCCCGCCAAATCATCCACCACGTCGCCGACAGTGAAACGCAGTCCTACGTTCGACTGCGACGACTGATCGCCGAGCCCGAGGGATCACTCGTCCAGGGCTACGACGAGGCGGCGTGGGCCGAGAGCGACGCGTTGGGCTACCGCGACCTGGCGGTCGAGCACTCCCTCGCCGTCTTCGCGTCGGTGCGCGGCGCCTCGCTCGACGTGTTGCGCCGGCTCAGCGAGGACGACCTCGATCATTACGGCGAGCACTCAGAGTCGGGGCGCTACACCGTCGCCATGTGGCTCGACATCTACGTGCGCCATCCGCGCGAGCACACCGAGCAGCTGCTCGAAGCGTTGAACGCCTGAGCTACTTGCGCTGGGCCATCGGCACGTAGTCGCGCTCGTCGGCGCCCACGTAGAGCTGTCGCGGCCGGGCAATCTTCATGTCCTGGGCCAGCAGTTCTTGGAAGTGCGCGAGCCAACCCGACGTGCGCGGAATGGCGAAGAGCACGGTGAACATCTCGGGCGGAAAGCCCATGGCCTGATAGATCAGTCCCGAATAGAAGTCCACGTTCGGGTAGAGGCGACGCGAGATGAAGTAGTCGTCGCTCAACGCGATCTCTTCGAGCTTCAACGCGATGTCGAGCAAGGGGTTCTTGCCGGTGACGGTGAAGACGTCGTCGGCGGTCTTCTTGATGATCTTGGCGCGCGGGTCGTAGTTCTTGTAGACGCGGTGTCCGAAGCCCTCGAGCTTGGTCTTTCCCTGTTTCACCGTCTCGATGAATGCCGGGACGTTATCGATGCTGCCGATCTTGCCGAGCATCTTGAGGACCGCTTCGTTCGCTCCTCCGTGACGCGGACCGTAGAGTGCCGCGGTCGCGGCGGCCGTCGCGACGTAAGGGTCGCCGTGCGAGGAACCAACGACGCGCATGGCGGTCGTGCCGCAGTTCTGCTCGTGGTCGGCGTGCAGGATGAAGAGCACGTCGAGCGCGCGCGACAGGATCGGGTCGGGCTCGTAGCGCGGCTCCGCGACCTTCCACATCATCGACAGGAAGTTCTGGCTGTAGCCGAGCGTGTTGTCGGGGTAGACGAACGGCATACCGACCGAGAACCGGTGCGCGGCGGCCGCGAGCGTCGGCATCTTGGCGATGAGGCGCACGACCTGGCGGTGCAGGATCTCGGGGTCGTCCAGGATCTTGGCGTCCTTGTAGTACGTCGACAGGGCGGCGATGGCCGAAACCAACATGCCCATCGGGTGCGCGTCGTAGTTGAAGCCCTCGAGGAATCGCTTGCGTACGTTCTCGTGAATGTACGTGTGATAGGTCACTTCACGTTCCCACTCAGCCGACTGGTCGGCGGTCGGCAACTCACCGTGATTGAGCAGGTAGGCGACTTCGAGATACGTCGAGTGTTCGGCGAGCTGCTCGATCGGATAGCCGCGGTACCGCAGGATGCCGGCGTCACCGTCGAGGTACGTGATGGAGGATTCCGCCGCGGCGGTCGCCATGAATCCGGGGTCGTAGAACCACACACCGGGGACCACCTTGGAGAACTCCTTGGCCGCCACGCCACCATTCAAAATCGGAATCTCAAGGGTCTCACCCGTGCGATTGTCGGTCACGGTAATGGACTGCGTCACAGATCCTCGATTCAACCTAAGGGGGCGGTCCCATCGTAGCCAACTGACCCGTAAACGAGACTTTCAGCCGTTTCCCGACGGTGACATCGTGACGTGATAGATCCGAATTCTGGTCATGTTCGCTCCGGTCGGGGCACCGCTTATCGAGATCGTGAGCGTGGCCTTCTCGCTCACGGCCGTCGCCAACCGCGTGGGTACGAACGCGAAGGATTGCAAGGGGCCCAACGTGGCGACCAACCGTTGAATCTGTCGGGGACGCCGAGGATTGGCCGGCGTGAATATCACGGTCAGGGCCACTGCTTGGTTGACGTACGCCGCGTTCGAGACGGACACACCCAGGTGAATCGAGCTGACCGGGGGAAGGATGAGGGTGCCGTTCGGCGCCGGCAGTGGGGCGGGATCGACCGACACCGCTGCGATCCCGATGCCCCGCCTCAGAGAGAGCGACGGGGCGTTGGCGAGTATCGCGAGTTGCGACGTTAGATCCATCGTGCCCATCGACGTGGCGTTGGCGATCAGTTTCACGCGACCGGGCTCTTTGACGAGCGACCGGCGAGCAAACGCCCATTCACCGCTCGTCGTCACGAGGGACGCCTGGGCGACGCGGGTAGTGAGAGGCGTCGTGTTGAGGACCGTCCACGGCAAGCTGAGTGAGCGCGCGACGGTGTCGAGCAGGACCTGATAGTCGTCGACGCGCTGTTCGGTGAGTTGGGACAGTACCGCGTTGACGTTGTGCGCGAGCACCGGTCGGCGCAACAGCACCGCCTCGTTGGCCAGCACCGGAAGTTGCTGGGCGATCTGGTTGAGACGCGCGGCGAAGACCGGCCGGGTCAACGTCTGGCCGTTGGTCAGGAGATACGACAACCGCTGGTCGAATTCGCTCTCCTGGCCGAGCAGGCCGTTCGCGAGAACGCCAAAGCTCCGGTTTTCACTTCGACGAAGGTCCGCCGCGCTGTGGGCGGACCGGGTGATGTCGTGGGCGAACAGCAGCACGACCAGCGTCGCCGAGAGTGCGAGTAGTAAGAGCACGTTGTGTCGGCGCCGTTGAGCGCGAGTGCGGGCCACGCCGTAAGAACTTACTCACTGCCCATATTGGCGCCGGGCGGCGCCGTTATTCGTCGTCGTACTCGTCGAGCTCGAGAATCTCCGAGGCGCCCTCGGGCACGGGACTCTCCGGTCCGACGCCCCAGCGCTCGTCGTTCAGTTTCACCGTCGCCTCGTGCACGGGCGACAGCTCGGGGATGTCCTTGGCCCGATGCACGCCGCCGAGTCGACGGATGCCCTGAGCCGAGACGATGAGGCGCGACTCGATGGACTTGACCATCTTGTTGTACGCCTCGACACTGTCGTCGAGCGACCGGCCCATCTTCACGATCGGCTCCGCGACGAGTCGAATCCGGTCAAAGATGGTCTCGGCAAGATCGAGGATCTCCTTGGCGTTGATCTTCGCCTCGTGCTGGCGCAGCACCATCGCCACGGACCACAGCAACGACAGGAGATTGGTGGGTCCGACGATCAGGACTCTCTCCTTGGCGGCGTAGCCATGCAGTTCAGGGTCTGCTTCGAACGCGGCGGTGATCGCGAAGTCGCTCGGTACGAAACAGACCACGAATTCGGGTGCCGGCGTGATGACCTCCCAGTAGGACTTCTCCTTCAGCGTCTTCACGTGACCGCGCAACGCGAGTGCGTGAGCCTCGTACGACGTCCGCCGCTGCTCTGCGTCGTCGGTCCCCAGCGCCGCTTCGAAAGCGTCGAAGGGGAACTTCGCGTCGATGGCGATGCTCGCGCTGTTGGGCATGCGAACCACGCAGTCGGGACGCAACGCGCGTCCGGTCTCGTTGAACCCGGTGACCTGCAGGTCGTAGTCGATGTTGCGACGAAGCCCCGACGCCTCCATCACGTTGGCGAGTTGCACCTCGCCCCAATGTCCGCGCTGATCGCCCCGACCGAGGAGTTGATTCAGTCGACGCGTCTCGTCCTGAGTCCTCTGTTGGGCGTCGAGCAGTTCGTTCGCCCGGTTCTTCACGTCCGACAGCGCCCCGGTGTGTTCCTTGTTGAACTCGGTCAGGTTCTTCTTGTACTCGTCCAACAGCGTCTCGAGGGGTTTCAGCGTGAGGTTCAGCTTCGAGTCGCGCTCCTTTAACACCTGCTCTTGATTGTGGCTGAACTGCTCGACCGTCTGGGCCAGCACACGGTTTGACATGTTCTCAAACGTGACCTCCATGTTGCGCAGCGCAGCCTCGTGCTCGGCGCGTTCGCGCGCGAGCCCTTCGTTCGCGATCGCGAACTGCGAGTCGCGTACGGCGAGGTCCTGTTGAGCGCGGGCCACGCCGTCACGCAGTGACTGCGATCGCTTGAGTGAAAGGGCCCACACCGCCAGGGCGCCGAGGACGACGCCCACCACGCCGCTCAGAAGTGCCAGCACCGTCTCTCCCTTCGCTCGCCTTGCTCCCACCCTAGAGAATGGTTGTCACACGGCAGTAGCCTTTGGCGATGAATCGACTCTTTGGATCGAGCGGCCAGGCCAACGCCCACGCGGCGGTCGACGTGGACGCGGCGCCCGAACTTCGCCAGCAGATCGTGCGCGTGTTCGCGCTCGTCGGCGAAGCCATGGCCGAGGCAACGCACGCGCTGCTCGCCGGGGACCGCGAACTCGCCAAACGCGTCGTCGACCAGGACATCGTCATCGACAATCTCGTGAACGAATTGGTCGCGACGGCCGAGGCCCAACTGCTCGACAGCACGAACAAGAGTGTCGAGACGCGGCGCACGCTGTTGACGCTCCTGCGCATCCTGCCCGAAGTCGAACGCAACGGCGACCTCGCCGAGCACATCGCGCGACGAGCGGCCCGTGGTCTCGGCAACGAGATGTCACCGCGCAGCCGTGGCCTTGTCGAACGCATGGGCGAGGTCGCGTCAACGATCTGGCGCGAGGCAACTGACGTCATCATCGACGGGAAGTTGGAGGCCGCGGGAGCCATCGAGGATATCGACGACGAGCTCGACGACCTTCACGTGTCGCTCACCGCCGAACTGACGTCGGGGTCAATGGCCCTTCCGGTCGCGGTCGAGCTGGCCCTGCTCGCACGCTTCTACGAACGATTCGGTGATCACTGCGTCAACCTCGCGCGACGTCAAGTCGGTCGCGACGGCGCGGACTAACGAAGCGCCAGCAACGCCTCGGCGATCTGCACGGCGTTGAGCGCGGCGCCCTTTCGCAGGTTGTCGCCGCTCAGGAACAGTGAAAGGCCGTTCGTCACGGTGTGCGCACGACGGATCCGCCCCACGTACGTGGGGTCCTGACCGGCGACGAGACGCGGCGTGGGCAGGTCGTGGAGCACGACGCCCTTCGCGGTCGCGAGTAGCGCGGTCGCCTCGTCGGGACTCAGCGGACGCTCGAAACCGGCGGTGATCGAAAGGGAATGTCCCGTGAAGACGGGAACACGAACGCAGGTCGCGTCAACCAAGAGATCGTCGATCTCGAGAATCTTGCGACTCTCGTCGCGCAGCTTCTGCTCCTCGCCGGTCTCGAGCGATCCGTCGTCGACGATCGAACCGGCCATCGGCACGACGTTGTGGGCGATCGTGGCGGGAAACTTCACTCCCGCGGGCATCGCCAACGCCGAACCATCGAACGTCAGCACGCGCACGTCGTGGTCGTACGTGGCCTCGAGTTGGCGCGCCAGCTCGTCGACGCCTTCGCGTCCCGCACCGCTGACGGCCTGGTACGTCGAGACCACCATCGATCGAAGTCCGGCGGCGACGTGCAGGGGCTTCAGCACGGGCATAGCGGCCATCGTCGTGCAGTTCGGATTCGCGACGATCCCCTTGGGGATCGATCGCAGAGCGTGCGCGTTGACCTCGGGCACGACCAGTGGCACGTCGGGGTCCATTCGCCACGCCGAGGAGTTGTCGATGACAACGGCCCCCGCGGCGGCGAGTCGCGGCGCGATCTCCCTCGACGACGTCGCACCCGACGAGGCGAGCGCGATGTCGATGCCGCTGAAGTCAGCCGTGGCCGCGTCCTCGACCTCGATGGGTTGGCCGAACCAGTCCAACGTGGTCCCCGCCGATCGCGACGATCCGAAGAAACGGATCTCGTCGACGGGGAAGTTTCGCTCGCGCAAGATGGCCCGCATGACCGTGCCGACCTGACCGGTGGCCCCGACAATCGCAATTCGCATAGGTGAAGTCTAGAACTAGGCGGCGTCGAGTCCGAACGCGGTGTGCAGACAACGCACGGCGTCGGCGACGCGATCGGCGCGCACGACACACGAGATGCGAATCGAACTCGTCGAGATCATCTCGATGTTGATGCCGTTCTCAGAGAGGGTCTCGAACATCAGGGCGGTCACGCCAGGGCTCGACTTCATGCCGGCCCCCACGATCGAGACGCGACCAATACTGTCGTCGCTCGTCACCTCGGCGGCGCCGATGTCGGACTTGACCGAGTCACAGATGGTCCTCGCCGCGTCGAGGTCGGTCTTTGAAACGGTGAACGAGATGTCGGTCATGCCGTTGGCGCTGGTGTTCTGCACGATCATGTCGACGTTGATGCCGCCGTTGGACAGTTGACGGAACAGGTGCGCCGCCACGCCGGGTCGGTCCGGCACGCCCCCCACGGTGACCTTGGCCTCCGACTTGTCGTCGGTCACGGCCGAAACGACGGCTTCTTCCATTGTGGGGTCCTCCTCCACGATCCAGGTTCCTGGTTCCCAAGTGAAACTCGAGCGCACGTGCAGCGGCACGCCATGGCGCCGGGCGAACTCGACCGAACGAAGCATCAGCACGCGTCCACCCGTGGCGGAGATCTCCATCATCTCGTCGAACGACACCTTGGGGATGCGACGAGCCTTGGAAACCAGACGCGGATCGGCGGAGAAGACGCCGGTGACGTCGGTGTAGATCTCACAGACGTCAGCCTTCAACGCCGCGGCGAGCGCGACGGCGGTGACGTCGGAACCCCCGCGGCCCAACGTCGTGATGTCCTTGTCGGTCGACACGCCTTGAAATCCCGCGACCACCGGCACGAGGCCCGCGTCGAGGGCGTCACGGATGCGGTCGGGGCGCATCTCGAGGATCTTGGCCCGGGTGTGATCGGTGTCGGTGATGATGCCCGCCTGGGAGCCGGTAAACGACGCCGATTCGACGCCGCGATCGGCGAGCGCCATGCAGACGAGCGCCATGGAGATCCGCTCTCCGGCCGTGAGCAACATGTCCAGCTCCCGCGGCGGTCGTGTCGGAGAGACGTCGTCGGCGAGCCGGATGAGGTCGTCAGTGAACTTACCCATCGCGGACACCACGACGACGACGTCATTGCCGGCTTCAACGGTTCTGGCCACGTGGTCGGCGACCGCACGAATACGTTCAGCGTCGCCCACCGACGTACCACCAAACTTTTGAACAACGAGCGCCATAACGACAAAACTACCTGACCCAGTTAGAGACCTTCCAACGGGCTACTAATGTCGCACCTATGGCCACCACCAAACGAGAACGTCAAAAGGCCGCGCGCCGTCAGAAAATGGAGCAGATGGAGCGTGAGGCGAAGCGTCGCAAGAACCTTCGCCGCGCGGTCATCGTGGCCATCGTCGCCGTCCTCGTGATCGGTTCGGCAGCGCTGTTGTTCTCGGGAAAATCGACACCCACCACGACGTCGACGGCGTCAACGACGACCACGACGTCGGCGTCGGCGGCCCAAGCCAAGGCCAACGCAGTCGCCGTTGGCGCCGGCTGTCCGGCGTCGACGTCTGCGCGAGTGAACACACTCAGTTGGAAGACGCCCCCCGCGATGACCATTGACAAGTCCAAGACCTACTACGCGCACTTCGTCACCACGGCTGGATCGTTCGTCGTCAAATTGGACGCCGCGACTGCGCCCATCACGGTGAACAACTTTGTGTTCCTGGCCCGGCACAAGTACTTCAACTGCGTGATCTTCCACCGCGTCATACCCGGCTTCGTCGTCCAGGGTGGGGACCCGACCGGTACCGGTTCGGGAGGCCCGGGCTACACGATCGCTGACGAACTGCCCAAGGCAGGAAGCCCCACGTATCCCTTGTACTCGCTCGCCATGGCCAACACCGGAGCGGCTAACACCGGCGGCAGCCAGTTCTTCATCATCACCGGTCCTTCGGGTGAGAAGTTGCCAGCCACTTACTCGCTCTTCGGCCAGGTCATCAGCGGCCAAAGTGTCGCAAGAACCATCAACAACGCCGGCAGCACCGCCGGTGTCCCCCCCACCGTTACCCACCGAATGATCTCCGTCACGATTAGCGAGGCCTGAGAAACCATGATCGAACAACTTCCCAACGCCGACGGATCGAGCAGCCAGCGTCAACACTTCGACTCGCCTCCGCCGATGATCATCGACACGACCAAGACCTACCGCGCCACGATGGTGACCTCGAAGGGGACGCTGGAGATCGTGCTCGACGCCCTGGGCGCTCCGGTCACCGTGAACAGTTTCGTGTTCCTCGCACGCTGGCACTACTACGACGGCGTCATCTTTCACCGCGTGATCCCCGGCTTCGTTCTCCAAGGTGGCGACCCCACCGGCACCGGCACCGGTGGCCCGGGCTACCGCTTCAATGACGAACTGCCCAAGGCCGGTCGCTACGAGCTCGGTTCGCTCGCCATGGCGAACGCCGGACCCAACACCAACGGATCGCAGTTCTTCGTCATCTCCGGACCCGACGGCGTCAAGTTGCCTCCGCTCTACGCGTTGTTCGGAAAGGTCGTGAAGGGCCTTGACGTCGTCGCGACGATCAACGACATCGGAACACCGTCGGGCACACCGCGCGAGCGCGTCGTCATCGAATCGGTAACGATCACCGAGTCCTAGAGGTTCACCACTTCGAATCCCCTGGTGACGACGACGTCGGCGGAGCGGACAACGCGCCACTCGTCATCACGGCATTGCAGAATGCCGCGCGGACCGAGCACAACGAGTGCGACGTCGGTCGCGAGCAGCGATCGAGTACGTTCCATCTGTTCCTCGCTCGCCGGAGCGCAGAACGCCACGCCCTTTCGATAGCCCAGCCCGATCGTGGGTGCTCCCCCGCGCGGGTCGATCATCACCTCACCAAGCACCGAGGTCACCGCGCCGATCGCCACGAGCGAACGCGCCACGTTGATTGCCTCGCCCACCGGCGAGTTGCGCCACACCATCCGCGCGTGCAACGCCGACCCGTCACAGAGCACGACGAGGTCCGCGTTCGCGAGGCGCTCGACGAAGTACGGCTCCGAACTCGAGGCTCGATCAGTGACCATCAGCGCCTCGATGCCCACGTCGAGACCGTCAAAGACCTCAGCGACCGCGACCGCCGCCTGCGCGGCACCAATGAAGGCGGCCGCGGTCGGGAGTACCACGACGTCAGCGTTCGTCGCGAGCGGACCGACGACGTCCTCGGCCAGAGCGTCGCGCAGTGCGCCGAGCGAACCCACGGCGAGGGTTGATTGCTGCACCCGTCGAGTCTCGCATCCATCGACCGTTTACCGAACAGTAATGTTGCAAGATGAACTTCCAAAAGGTCGGCATACTGGGTTCGGGGATCATGGGTAGCGGCATCGCCGAGGTAGCAGCCGCCGCCGGGTCGCTCGTCGTGGTGCGCAGCCGTTCCCAGGCAACGGCCAACGCGATGCTGGCTGGTCTCGAGAAGTCACTCGCCAAGCAGGTCGAGAAGGAGAAGCGAACCGCTGACGAAGCGCAAGCAATTCGCTCTCGCGTGACGGCGACCACCAGCCTCGCCGACCTGGCCGATTGCGATTTCGTCATCGAGTCCGTCGTCGAGGAGATCTCGGTCAAGCGCGCCATCTTCAACGAACTCGATCGCGTCGTCCAGCACGGGGCCATTCTCGCGACGAACACGTCGACGCTGTCGGTGATCGAGCTGGCGATGGAGACGTCGCGTCCAGAACGCGTCTGCGGCGTGCACTTCTTCAACCCGGCGACCGTCATGTCGCTGGTCGAGATCGTACGCCCGTTGTGCGCGAGCGACGAGACGATCGACGCGGTCACCGCCTTCGCGCAGGCCTGCGGCAAAGAGCCCGTCATCGTGAAAGACCGGGCCGGATTCGTCGTCAACGCCCTGCTCTTTCCGTACCTCAACAACGCCGTGCGACTGCTCGAGCAAGGGGTCGCAACCATGGAGGGCATCGACGTCGCGATGACGGGCGGCTGTGGATTCCCGATGGGTCCGTTCGCGTTGCTCGACCTCGTCGGTCTCGACACGTCACTCGCGATCCTCGAGGCGCTCTACGGCGAATACGCCGACCCGAACTTCGCCCCGGTGCCGTTACTGCGTCGGATGGTGAGCGCTGGCCAGCTCGGACGCAAATCGGGCCGCGGCTTCTACGACTACCGTCGATAGGAGAACGAACCACGGGAGGTGGAATGGCTGAACGCTCGAAGCCGTGGGTGATGCGCACGTACTCCGGCCACTCGACCGCGGTGAAATCCAACGAGCTCTACCGCGCCAACCTCGCCAAGGGCCAGACCGGGCTCTCGGTCGCCTTCGACCTGCCGACCCAAACCGGCTACGACCCCGACCACCCCGACGCGGCCGGCGAAGTGGGCAAGGTTGGCGTGCCGGTCGCCCACTTGGGCCACCTTCGCCAGCTCTTCGAAGCGATCCCGCTCGGCGAAATGAACACGTCGATGACCATCAACGCAACCGCAGCGTGGCTCTGGGGTCTGTACCTCGCGCTCGGGGAGGAGCAGGGAGCGGACCTTCGCCAGCTCCAGGGCACCACCCAGAACGACATCGTGAAGGAGTACCTCAGTCGGGGCACGTACATCTTCGCGCCCGAACCCTCGAAGCGTCTCATCGTCGACATGGTCGCCTACGGGATCACCAACGCACCGAAATGGAATCCGGTCAACGTCTGCAGTTACCACCTCCAAGAGGCGGGCGCGACGCCCGTCCAGGAGATCGCCTACGCGCTCGCGACCGCGATCGACATCCTCGACGCACTACGCGACTCGGGCAAGGTCGAGCCGAACCAGATGGACCAGGTCGTCGGGCGAATCTCTTTCTTCGTCAACGCCGGCGTGCGCTTCATCGAGGAAATCGCCAAGATGCGCACCTTCACCGCGATGTGGGACGAGATCTGTCGCACCCGTTACGGCGTCGACGATCCGTCGCTGCGCCGGTTCCGCTACGGCGTGCAGGTCAATTCACTCGGTCTCACCGAACAGCAACCCGAGAACAACGTCCAGCGCATCGTGCTCGAGATGCTCGGCGTCACGTTGTC
Organism: Acidimicrobiales bacterium; assembly: GCA_036745995.1. Taxonomy (GTDB): domain Bacteria; phylum Actinomycetota; class Acidimicrobiia; order Acidimicrobiales; family RAAP-2; genus RAAP-2. The sequence goes on from DAIOEY010000001.1 coordinate 34,481, forward strand.
GGGCGACGCGCGGGCGCGCGCGATCCAGTTGCCGGCCTGGAACGAAGCACTCGGGCTGCCTCGTCCCTGGGATCAGCAGTGGAGTCTTCGGATGCAGCAGGTGCTCGCCTACGAGAGTGATCTCCTCGAGTACCCCGACATCTTCGCGGGCTCGGTCGTGATGGACGCGAAGGTCAAAGAGCTCACCGTCGCGGCGCAGATCGAACTCGACGACGTGTTGGCCCTCGGTGGGGCGTTCGCCGCCATCGAGGAGCTGAAGAGCCGCCTCGTCGCCAGTCAGGCCGAGCGAGTGGCCCGAATCGAGTCCGGCGAGCAGATCGTCGTCGGCGTCAACCGCTTCACCGAGACGACACCATCGCCGCTCACGAGCGGGACGTCACTCGAGTCGATCCTGACCGTCGACCCGGCCGTGGAACGAGAGATGATCGACGACGTCGTGGCGTGGCGTAAGAACCGCGACGACACGGCGGTTCGAGACGCCCTGCAAGAACTCGCGCGCGTCGCTCGAAGTTCCGAGCCGCAGGACAACATTATGGTGCCGACCATCGCGCTCGCCAAGGCCGGCGGAACGACCGGCGAGTGGGCCGACGCGTTACGCGCGGTGTTCGGCGAGTACCGTGCGCCCACCGGCGTGCGCGTGGGGGTCGCCAATCGGGGTAACCAGTTCGCTTCACTCGTGGCGCGCTCGCGCGCGATTAGCGAGCACCGCGGAACCCCTCCAAAACTGCTGGTCGCCAAGCCGGGGCTCGACGGGCACTCCAACGGTGCTGAACAGATCGCCGTCGCGGCGCGCGACGCCGGTTTCGAGGTCGTCTACCAGGGCATCCGACTCTCTCCCGAAGAGATCGTGGCTGCCGCGCGCGACGAGGACGTCGACATCGTAGGAATATCGATCCTCTCGGGTTCGCACCTGGCGCTGGTGCCGCGCGTCGTCAAGGGCCTGCGCGACGCCGGCGTGGACGCCAAAGTGGTGGTCGGGGGCATCGTGCCCGACGAGGACGCCGCGAAGCTGCGCGCGCACGGCGTGACGGCGGTCTACACCCCGAAGGACTTCTCTCTCGGCGCGATCATGAGCGACCTGTTGGGAATGGTCGAGTCGCTCAACTAGGACGGTGCGGGCGCCGGTTCGCGTAGGGGCCGCTGTTGAACCATCGTCCCGAGAAGCGCCAACTGGGCGCGCGGTCGGGCACCTGGTGGCGCTGCGCCTTCAAGATCTCCTCGGCGGCGCCGATCAGGGCGGCCAGCTCCTCGGGTGGGAGTTGGGGACGAGGACGTAGCCCGTAGCTCACAAGGGCACGTTCCCGTGCTTGCGCTTGGGCAACTCTTCGCGCTTGCCGCGCAGGAGGTCGAGCGAGTAACTGAGCACCCGGCGCGTGTCGGCCGGATCGATCACGTCGTCGATGAAGCCGCGCTCGGCCGCGATGTAGGGCGTGGCGTAACGCTCTTCGTACTCGTCGATCAGTGACGTGCGAAGCGACGCCGGATCGTCGGCGCCGGTGAGGTCGCGACGATGGACGATCTCCACCGCTCCCGACGCGCCCATGACGGCCAGCTCGGCCGTCGGCCACGCGTACGCGAGGTCCGCACCGATCGACTTGGAGTTCATCACGACGTACGCGCCGCCGTAGGCCTTGCGCGTGATGATCGAGATGCGCGGCACGGTCGCCTCGCAGAACGCGTACAGCAGCTTCGCGCCGTGGCGGATGATGCCGCGGTACTCCTGGTCGACGCCGGGCATGAAACCGGGCACGTCGACGAAGGTCACGATGGGGATGTTGAACGCGTCACAGGTGCGCACGAAACGCGCGGCCTTTTCGCTCGAGTCGATGTCGAGCACGCCCGCGAGGATCTGGGGTTGGTTGGACACGAGCCCGACCGTGTAGCCGTCGATGCGCGCGAAGCCGCAGGTGATCTGCTGGGCGTAGGTGGCGTGCACCTCCAGGTAGTCGCCATCGTCGACCACCGCGGTGATGACCTTCTTCATGTCGTAGGGCTGGTTCGACGACTCGGGCAGAAGATCGCGCAGATTCTCACAGAGTCGTTGCGGGTCGTCGCCACTCAAGATCCGTGGCGGCTCTTCCATGTTGTTCGACGGCAGGAACGACATGAGGTAGCGCACCTCGTCGAGCACGCTCTTCTCGTCGGGCATGACGAAGTTCGCGACACCGGATTTCGTGGCGTGGGTCTGGGCGCCCCCGAGCTCTTCCAAGGTGACGTCTTCACCGGTGACGGTCTTGACGACGTCGGGACCGGTGATGAACATGTGGCTGGTGTCTTTCACCATGAAGATGAAGTCGGTGAGGGCTGGCGAGTACACGGCGCCGCCGGCGCAGGGACCGAGGATGACCGAGATCTGGGGCACGACGCCCGAGGCCTTCGCGTTGCGGTGAAAGATGCCGCCGTAGGCGTTGAGCGCGCCGACGCCCTCCTGGATGCGCGCGCCCGCGCCGTCGTTGAGTCCGATGATGGGTAGCCCCATCGTCGTGGCCATGTCCATGATCTTGTGGATCTTGGCGCCGTGGGTCTCACCGAGCGCGCCGCCGAAGACGGTGAAGTCCTGGGAGTACACGCAGACCTTGCGTCCGTCGATCGTTCCGAAGCCCGTGATGACGCCGTCGGTGTAGGGGCGAGAGTCCTCGAGTCCCATGCCCGAAGCACCGTGACGATTCAACATGTCCAGTTCGTGGAATGAGTCCTCGTCGAGCAGGTACTCAACGCGCTCGCGCGCGGTCATCTTGCCCTTGGCGGTATGGCGCTCGATCGCCTTCTCGCCCCCCGCGACCCGGGCCTGCGCCTTTCGCGCGTTGAGATCGGCCAATCGATCCGACATTGAGTGCTCCATGAGCACAAAGGCTACCCAAGGCGCGCACCACCCGTCTCGCCCGAGCGCGTGGTGCAACTTCGCGGCGTCGAATCAACAAGGATCACTACCGTTACCCGTAAGTAGGAATTCGCGTGGCGATCACGCGCGGCGACGGCGCTGACCTACGCGGGCTCCTCGACCAGTTCGATCAACGTGCCGAACGACGTCGCGGGATGCACGAACGCGACGGTCGTTCCGCGCGAGCCGGGCCTCGGTGCCTGATCGATCACCCGTCCTCCCGCGGCCTTCACCGCCTCGAGCGCCACGCCACAGTCCGCCACGCGGTAACCCACGTGGTGCAGGCCCTCACCTCGCTTGGCCAGGTACTTGGCGACCGGTGAATCGTCCCTCGTGGGTGTCAGCAACTGGATGTAGGAGTCCGCGACACGCAACAGTGCTTCGGCGACACCGTCGGATTCGACGACCTCGCGGTGTTCTACGGTCGCCCCGAACACCTTCTCGTACCACGCAATCGCGGCGTCGAGATCGTTCACCGCGATCGCCACGTGATCAATTTCAGTGAACAGCGATTCCACGCTCACTCCTTGTCGTGACGACGATAGATCGAAAGCCGGCGCTCGCCCACCTGGGCGCGCAGCGCGTGGTTGGAGATACCCAGGCCCTCGCTCGGCGCCGCGCACAACACGGCGATCTTTCCCTCGTGACGGTTGTGGTGCAGCTCGTTCGTGGCTTCGCCGACCTCGTCGAGGGGGAACACGGCGGACAGCGGCGGTACGACCTTGCCGTCGATGATCGTCTGATTGGCCGACCACGCTTCGCGGTAATTCGAGAAGTGCGAGCCCTTGATGGTCTTCAACTTCATCCACAGGTGACGGTTGTCGTACTCGATCATGTAGCCGCTCGTCGCCGCGCACGTGACGATCGTGCCGCCACGCTTGGCGACGAAGACGCTCGCCCCCATTGTCGAGCGGCCGGGGTGTTCGAAGACGATGTCGGGGTCGTCGCCGACGAGCGCGCGGATGTCCTTACCGAGTCGGCGCCATTCGGACTCGTCCTGGGTGTGCTCGTCCTTCCAGAACTGGTAATTCCTCTCACGACGGTCAATCACGTGCTCACAGCCCAGCTCACGCAGGGTCTCGACCTTGTTGGCACTCGACACCACGCCGATCGGTGTGCCGCCGGAGTTCAGCACGTGCTGCACGGCGAAGGATCCAATGCCGCCCGACGCCCCCCAGATGAGGACCTTGTCGCCCTGGGTGACCGGAGCGCCGTGACGCGAGACGAGCATCCGATACGCCGTTGAGTTGCACAGCGCGTTGACGGCCGCCTCCTCCCACGTCAGGTGCGTGGGCTTGGGCATGAGTTGGTTGGCCTTGACGACCGAGATGTCGGCCAGTCCCCCGAAGTTTGTCTCGAAGCCCCAGATGCGCTGGTTGTTCCCCATCATCGAGTCGTCGTGACCGGAGGGGTCCTGGTCGTCGACGTAGTTGCAGTGCACCGTGACCTCGTCACCGATCTTCCAGTTGCGAACGGCCGAGCCGGTGCGCACGACGACGCCCGCGGCGTCCGAGCCGACCACGTGGTAGTCAAGTGCGTGTCGTCGTCCCCAGTAGGACTCCTTGGCCAGCCGGTCGAGGAAACCGAACGTCGGCAGCGGCTCGAAGATGCTCGTCCACACGGTGTTGAAGTTGATCGACGAGGCCATCACGACGATGAAGACCTCGTCGGGCGCCATCTCGGGAAGGGGAACGTCGTCCACGTGCAGACTGCGTCGCGGGTCCTTGTCGCGGCTCTCCATCGCGTCGAACATGTTCTGTTCGTCGCGGCGAACGAAGACCGCGCGGGTCATCGCCGGCATCGGCGTCGCCGCCAGCGTCTCGCCCGACGCGCCGGCTCGTACCGCGTCAAGAATCTCACTCATCAGGGCGAGGCTAGTGGCCGGTCCACCCACCGCCCCCTGACACACGCTCTTCGAGCCCGAGAGCGAAGGGTCTAACGTGATGAGAGGTCCGTATGGACGAACATTGAAGGAGTCACTATGTCGCGCAGTGTCATCGTTGCTGGATCTCGAACCGCCATTGGCAAATTCTCGGGCGTCTTCGCGTCGCTCAGTGCCCAGGACCTCGGCGGCGCCGCGATCGCCGCTGTCTTGAAGTCAACTGGCGTCGATCCTGGCAGCATCGACGTTGTCCTGATGGGCCAAGTTCTCCAAGCCGGTCAGGGCCAGATCACCGCACGTCAGGCCGCGGTGAAGGGCGGGGTGCCCATGACCGTGAACGCCACCACCATCAACAAGGTCTGTCTCTCGGGGCTGCAGACGATCTACCTCGCCGACCTCATGATCCGCGCCGGTGAGGCCGAGATCATCATCGCTGGCGGCATGGAGTCGATGACCAACGCCCCCTACCTGCTGCCCGGGGCACGCGCCGGTTTCCGGATCGGCGACCAGAAGGTGGTCGACTCGATGATGTTCGATGGGCTCACCTGCGCCTTCGACCAGTGCGCGATGGGGCTCGCGACCGAGCGCTACAACGCCGGACGGATCACCCGCGCGCGCCAGGACGAGTTCTCCGCGCGCAGTCACCAACTGGCGGCGGCCGCGATCGCCGCGGGCAAGTTCGCCGACGAGATCGTGGGCGTCTCGGTCCCCCAGCGAAAGGGCGATCCACTCTTGATCGACACCGACGAGGGCGTGCGTGGCGACACGACCGTCGAGTCACTGGCCGCGCTGAGGGGTGCCTTCGAAAAGGACGGCACGATCACCGCGGGCAACGCGTCGCAGATCTCCGACGGCGGCGCCGCGGTCCTGGTCATGTCGGCCGAACGGGCGGCCCAACTCGGACTGACGCCGATCGGTGAATTGGTGAGTTACGGCCAGGTCGCTGGTCCCGACGCGTCGCTCCTCAGCCAACCGTCGCGCGCCATCGCCCAGGCGGTCGCCAAGGCCGGTCTCGACGTGCACGGACTCGACGTGGTGGAGATCAACGAGGCGTTCGCGGCCGTGGGTCTCGCCTCAGCCGATGACCTCGGCCTCGACGAGAACAAGGTCAACGTGAACGGTGGCGCGATCGCGCTGGGTCATCCCGTTGGCATGTCGGGCACGCGTCTCGCGATAACGGTGCTCAACGAGCTTCGTCGTCGCGGTGGCGGCGTCGGGGCCGTGGCGCTCTGTGGTGGCGGCGGTCAGGGTGACGCCGCCATCTTTCGCACGCTCTAGGACGGCAGATAGCTCGCGACGACTTCGTAGCGCCTCAGCCCGACGGGCCGGTCGTCGGGCAGGGCCAGAACGTACGCCGCACCCAGTCGGTAGTGGAACTTTCGCAGCGAGTGCGGAATCTCCTTGGAGAGCGTCAACATCAGTTCCAACACGGTCGGATTGTGCCCCACGACCAAGAGCGACGTGGTGACCGGATCGATCGCCGCCAGGTCGATGAGGAGGTCCTCGGGCGTCACCTCCCGTCGCCCGTTGTAGATCAACTCGCTGAAGTGCTTCTCCAGTACGAAGTCGGTCTTGGCGAACGCGCGGCGAAAGGTCTCCTTGGTTCTCTGCGCCGAGCTCACGAGAGCGGTCGTCGGTCCGAACCGCCCGAGGGCGTCAGGGTCGCTCGCCCACGCTCGCAGCTCCTCACACTGACGTCGTCCCCGGTCGCTGAGCCCCCGATCGAAGTCCGAGCCCCCGGGTGGCGCCGGTGTCGATTCGCCGTGTCGGACGATGGTCAAGTACCGCACGAAACCAGTCTGGCCGATGGCGGTGGCCCGCGGTGTCGACGGCGTGGTTTAGCGTTGGAGGATGCTCGCGACTCTTACGTACTTCCAAGCGATCGTCATGGGGCTCCTGCAGGGCATCACCGAGCTCTTTCCGGTCTCGAGCCTCGGACACAGCGTCCTCGTTCCGGCACTGCTCGGCTGGCACAATCTGGTCAACAGCCAGTCCCAGACCGAGTCGTTCTTCCTCGCGTTCATCGTCGGTCTGCACGTCGGCACGGCCCTCGGTCTCATCGTCTACTACCGCTCGACGTGGGCGACACTGTTTCGCGGACTGGGAAAGCAGCTCCGCGCGACGCGCGAGAAGGGCCTTGCGTCGCTCTGGCAGCTCTCGGACCCGACGATGGACAAGAACTACCACCTGTTGTTCCTCCTGGCGATCGGCACCGTACCGGTCGGCATCGCGGGGGTCCTGCTCGAGCACAAGCTCCGGGTCCTCTTCGCCAAGCCCCTCGCCGCCGCCATCTTTCTCACCATCAACGGCGTGATCCTGCTGGTCGGCGAGCGGCTTCGTCGCACGCGGGGCCGTCACGTCGCACGCCAGGGCCTCGAGACGGTGAGCGCCAAGAAGGCGTTCAGCATCGGCTCTTCGCAGATACTCGCACTCTTCGCCGGCATCTCGCGAAGTGGTACCGCCATGGTGGCGGGACTGCTCGGCGGTCTCGACCACGAGGAGGCGGCCAACTACTCGTTCCTCTTGGCGACGCCGGTGATCCTGCTCGCGGGTCTCTACAAGTTGCCCGACCTCATGGGCTCGCTCGGCGACGGCGTG
>DAIOEY010000002.1:0-6134 GCA_036745995.1 Acidimicrobiales bacterium
GAATGGTACGAATCCTGCACCCCTGCGCGGTGATGGTGAACGTCGTCGGCGACGACGAGCCCGGATCGATCGAAGCGGCGGAGCACGTTCCCGGCGTGCACGTGCACGACTACGGAAAGTCGTGGCGTCCGGGGCGAAAGCTCGGCCACGTGACCGTGGTCGGTGACGACGCCCAGTCGGCGCACGTGCAAGCATGGAAGGGTGCGCGCGCCTACGGCACGAGGACCCGGGAGACGTAGTGGAACCAGTAGTCGCCATCGTGATGGGCAGTTCTTCTGACGCCGAGGTCATGGCCGACGCCTCGGCCATCCTCGAACGGTTCGGTATTGCCTGCGAGACCCACGTCGTCTCCGCGCACCGCACCCCCGAGGCTATGGTCGAGTACGGACGAGGCGCCCGCGCCCGCGGGCTCAAGGTGCTGATCGCCGGTGCCGGAGGTGCCGCACACCTGCCGGGCATGCTCGCCGCCGTGACGACCCTGCCGGTCATCGGGGTGCCGGTGGCGCTCGCGCGCCTCGACGGGATGGACTCGCTGTTGTCGATCGTCCAGATGCCGCGCGGCGTGCCCGTGGCCACGGTCGCCATCAACGGCGCGACGAACGCCGGCCTGCTCGCGGCGCGAATCCTCTCGGTGGGCAACGACGCACTCGCGAACGCGCTCGAGGACTATCGGCTCGAGCTCATCAGCCAGGCGCAGGACCAGGACCGCACGCTCCAAGGCGACGACGGCTCTTAGGCGGCCTTTAGGAATCTCTGTCGAGGTGAACGCTCCTCACCCCCTAGTCTTGTCTTGGAACGAAGGAGGCCCTCCATGGGTTTATGGAAGCAGTTCACCACCATCTTTAAGGGCAAGGCCAACGCGGCGCTCAACAAGGCCGAGGACCCGCGCCAGACACTCGACCTCTCCTACGAGCAGCAACTGGAGAACCTCACCAAGGTCCGCCGCGCCGTCGCCGACGTCGCCACCGCGCGCAAGCGCGTCGAGATCCAGGCCGAGCAGCTGAAGGCCCAGGGCGACAAGCTCGCCGAGCAGGCGAAGGCCGCCCTCGCCCAGGGCAACGAGCCGTTGGCGCGCGAGGCCCTCACCCGCCGCGAGGCGATCGCCACCCAGCTCCAGGACCTCGAAACCCAACACGCGACGATCCTCGAGCAGGAGCAGAAGTTGATCGACACGAGCCAAAAGCTCCAGAGCGAGGTCGAGCAGTTCCGCACCAAGAAGGAGACGATCAAGGCGACCTACACCGCCGCCGAGGCGTCCGCGCACATCTCCGAGGCCGTGAGCGGCATCTCCACCTCGATGAGCGACGCCGGCGCCGCGATGCAGCGCGCCCAGGACAAGGTCGCCTCGATGCAGGCGCGCAGCGGCGCACTCGATGAACTGCTGTCCTCGGGTGCCCTCACCGATCTCACCTCGACGCGCGACGACATCCAGGCCCAACTGGACGCCGCGGGCAAATCGTCCAACGTCGACGCGCAACTCGCGGCCATGAAGGCGCAGCTGGCTACGCCCGCCGAGACGGGTGCCCTGCCTTCGGGCGACCCGTCTGGAGAGACGGGTGCTGCGTCCTCGGGCGACGGAGCGTAAGGATGGCCAAAACCAATATTGAGAAGGACCACGGCCTCGACGTCCGCATGTTCATCACGGGCCTCGCGCTGGTGCTGCTCTACGCCATCATCGTCACGCTGCTGCTTCGTTTTGGCGTCTCGTTCGTCTTCGTCATCGTCATCGGTGCCGGACTGCTGTTCTCGCAGTACTACTTCTCGGACAAGATCGCCATGTTCTCGATGCACGCCCACGAGGTCACCCCCCAGCAGGAGCCGCGTCTGCACCAGATCGTCGATCGCCTGTGTCTGCTCGGCAACGTGCCCAAGCCCCGCGTCGGGGTCGCCGAGATGGACATGCCCAACGCCTTCGCGACCGGACGCAGTCCGAGCCACGCGGTCATCTGCGCCACGCGCGGCATCATGACGCGGCTCAACGACGAGGAACTCGAGGCGGTGCTCGCCCACGAACTCAGTCACGTGGCCCACCGCGACGTGGCGATCATGACGATCGCGTCGGGCGTCGGCATGCTCGCGGGCCTCGTGGGACGCATTGCCATGTGGGGAGCGATGTTCTCCGGCGGCGGGAACAACCGCGACGGCGAGCAAATGGTGCTGCTCGAGATCGCGACGTGGCTGATCTCGATCGTCATCTACGTGATCGCCTACCTGCTCACGATGGCGCTGTCGCGCTACCGCGAACTCGCGGCCGACCGCTCCGGCGCGATCCTCATCGGCAAGCCCAGCGTGCTCGCCAGTGCGCTCGTGCACATCACCGGCGACATCGGCAAGATACCGCGCACCGACCTTCGTAAGTCCGAGGGGATGAACGCGTTCTTCTTCGCGCCCGCACTCGCGAGCGGCACCGCGGCCTCGCTCTTCTCGACGCACCCGTCGCTGGAGAAGCGCCTCGACCAGCTGAAGAAGCTCGAGATCGAACTCAACGGCTAGTGGGGCTTCGCGACGCCCTCTTCGGGCGCACCAAGCCGGCCGCACCGAAACTCGACAACCTCTTCGCGCTGCCGACCGCGGCACTCACCCTGCAGAGCCAGCTCGACCTCGTGACGTCGGGTGAGGCCGGCCTGTGTTTCAAGGCCGGTAGTGGCGAATCGTCGATCACGAGTGACGAGGACCTCACCCAGCTCTTGGACTTCGACGAGAGCGGCGGCAAGGTCTCGTTCACGACCGACGACCTCGGTTTCAAGTGGCTCCTGATCCACGACCCCGACCTCGGGAACCTCGTGACGCGCATCCACGGCGCGAACACCTCGATGGTCGAGCACGGACTCGGCGAGCGGCTGCTGTGCGCGGTCTTCGGTTTCGTGCCCGCCACCCCCCCGGGCGAGGGATCGGTGCGGATGGTCTATCTCCTAAAGCAGGGGACGTTCTATCCCTTCGCCCCGACCGGCAAGGATCAGCGTGACAACGAGTTGGAGCTTCGTGTCCAGTCCTTCCTCGGCAGCGACCTGCCGATGGAGAAGGACCTCTCGCGCTGGATGGCGCTCTGGAACCTGCCCGTCAACTGACGCTCAGCACCGACGAGAATCTCTCGTCGAGCAACTGGTCGAAGGCGCCGGCGTACTCGAGGTCCAGTCTCGTGATGCCCCCGCGATCGTGAGTAAAGAGCACGAGGCGCACTTCTCTGTAACCGACCGTCGCGATCGGATGATGGTCGAGTCGTTGCGCGAGGTCGACCTGGGCCGCGACGATGGCGACGCCGCTCGGGTAGTCCACCGTTCGCAGCTCGCGCACCAGGTGGTCGTTCTCCAAGGTCCACGCCGGATGCCCGGCCAGCCAGCTGTCGACGACGTCATCTTCCAGCCGCTCGGGTCGACTCACGGATGGGTCATGTCCTCGGGCACGACCGCCGCGTCGAACTCCTCGCCCGAGAGAAAGCCCAGGGCCACGACCGCTTCGCGCAGCGTGGTCCTCTCCTTGTGGGCCTTCTTCGCGACCTGGGCCGCCTTGTCGTAGCCAATGATCGGGTTGAGCGCCGTGACGAGCATCAGGGAGTTCTTCAGGTGGTGGTCGATCTGTTCGTAGTCAGGCTCGAGTCCCTCGACGCAGAACTCGCGGAACCGGTCGCACGCGTCGCTGAGCAAGTCGATCGAGTTGCAGAAGTTGTGGATGATGACGGGCTTGCAGACGTTGAGCTCCAGATTCCCTCGTGATCCGGCCATCGAGACCGCCAGGTCGTTGCCGAAGACCTGGACGCCGACCATGATCATGGCTTCGCACTGCGTGGGGTTCACCTTGCCGGGCATGATCGAACTGCCCGGCTCGTTCTCGGGCAACTGCAGCTCACCGAGGCCCGAGCGCGGACCGGAGCCGAGCCAGCGCAGGTCGTCGGCGATCTTGATGAGACTCGTCGCCAGGGTCTTGATGGCCCCGTGGGCGAAGACCAGCGCGTCGTGCGCCGCGAGGGCGGCGAACTTGTTGGGCGCACTGACGAACGGCTGACCGGTCAACGCCGCGATCGTGTACGCGACGCGCTCGCCGAACTCGGGGTGCGTGTTGAGCCCCGTGCCCACGGCGGTGCCGCCGGCCGCCAGTTCGTACAGTCCGGGCAGGATCAGGTGGAGGCGCACGAGGTCGGCGTCGAGTTGGGCCACGTAGCCCGAGAACTCCTGGCCGAGCGTCAGCGGCACCGCGTCCATCAAGTGGGTCCGTCCGATCTTCGTGACGTTCGCGTACGCGTTCGCCTTCGCGTCGAGCGCGTCGCGCAGACGGGTGACCGAGGGGATGAGACGCGACGTGATCTCCACGACCGCCGCGATGTGCATCGCCGTCGGAAAGGTGTCGTTGGATGACTGGGACATGTTCACGTGGTCGTTCGGGTGCACCGGGTCCTTGCTCCCGCGTGTCCCCCCGGCGAGTTCGATGGCCCGGTTCGAGATCACCTCGTTGACGTTCATGTTGGTCTGGGTGCCCGAACCGGTCTGCCAGATCCGCAGCGGGAACTCGTCGTCGAGCAGTCCGTCGATGACCTCGCGCGACGCGCGCTCGATCAGCTCGGCGCGGTGCTCGTCGAGCTTGCCCAGTTCGTTGTTCACCTCCGCGGAGGCGAACTTCAACACGCCGAACGCGCGGATCAGCGCGATCGGCATCGTCTCGTCGCTGATGGCGAAGTGGTGCAGACTGCGCTCGGTCTGGGCTCCCCAGTAGTGGTTCGCGGGCACCTCGATGGTGCCCATGGTGTCTGATTCAATACGCACGTCGCTCATGGCTTCCTCTACTTCTTCTTCGACTTGGTGGCTGCGGCCTTCTTCGCCGCGGCGTTCTTCGCCGTCCCGTACAGCTTGACGCCGCGGGTGACGACCTTCTTCGCGAGCGCCACGTCGCTCGCGCGCGGGCCGTCGCCGTCACCGGGCACCTCGAGCAACAGGGGCAGGTTGCGGATCTTGGGGTGTCCAACGAGGGGCGCGAGGCCCTTCGCGCCGATGGTCCCCTCGTCGATGTTCGCGTGACGGTCCCGGTTGGCCCCGAGCTCGACCTTGGAGTCGTTCAGGTGCAGACAGCGAAGTCGTTCGATACCGATCCGGTCGTTGATCTCCTTCACGAGCTTCTTGGTACCCGCGACGCTCGAGTAGTCGACGCCACTGGCCCAGAGGTGCTGGGTGTCGATGCACAGGCCGAGCCGTTCATCACCGCCGCAGGCGTCGATCAACGCCTCGATCTCTTCGAGGCTGCGCCCGACGGTGCCGCCGGTGCCCGCGGCGTTCTCGATGAGGATCGGACAGTCCGCGACGCCCGCCGGCGCCGGGTCGGCCTCGTCGAGCGCGCGCGCGAAGGCGTCGGCGATCTGCCCAACCGCGTTCTCGAAGCCGTTGCCGAGGTGACTGCCGACGTGCAACACGACGCCCGACGCGGCCATGCCTCGCGCGACCGAGAGGTTGTTGGTGAGACAGGCCACGGACTTCTCGTAGAGCGCGGGGTCCGGCGAGGCGAGATTGATGAGGTACGTGGCGTGACAGAACGTGTGGGTGATCGTCGGATGCGCCGCTTGGGCCTCGCGGTAGGCGGCGAGGATCTCGGGTGAATACTGCGAGGGCTTCCACATGCGCGGGCTCTGGACGAAGACCTGGACCGAGGTCGCGCCGAGTTGCACGCCGGCTTCCAGCGACGGAACCAACTTGCCCCCACCGCGGACGTGTGCACCGATGTTCATTACAGTAAAACTAGTAGTTGCCCCGCCCGCCAACGAATGGATCAAGCATGAGCGAAACCTTCACCACGGCCGCGCGCGCCATCTTCGCGAAGAAGGTGCTCGCCCACGTCGCGACCCTCGAACCCGACGGTTCGCCCCAGGTGACCCCGGTCTGGGTCGAGCTCGACGGTGACAACATTGTCATCAACACCGCGCTCGGACGGGCCAAGGCCCGCAACTTGGCGAGCGACCCGCGCGTCGCGGTTTCCCTGACCGACCCCGACGAGCCCGAGGACGCGATCTGCGTGCGCGGCACGGTCGTGGGCTTCACGACGATCGGCGGCGACGACGTGATCGACCGGCTCTGCATGAAATACAACGACGGCGCGAGGTTCGATCATCGCGTGGGCGAGATCCGCGTCACCGTCACGATCCAGCCGGACCG
>DAIOEY010000002.1:6234-10247 GCA_036745995.1 Acidimicrobiales bacterium
TATCAAACGTGTGCGTAGATAAGTTACCGGTACACTGTTATTGGTAACTTATTGAGGGAGTGACAGTGGAACCGGCTGGGACGGAAGTTGAGGTCATCTGGAACGGACGGAGGATTCGCGCCTTTGTGCCGACACTTCTTGCGGATCGTGAGCTCACGCTCGACGCACCAACCGCCGTAAGATCCGCCGCAGCGGCCACCGAAGTCGCTCACGCCGCAGAGGCGCTGGACGCAGACTATGAACCCCTCGCGCGACTTCTGTTGCGCTCAGAGGGCGTTGCCTCTTCCTACATCGAAGGCGTCACCGCTTCCGCTGTCGACGTCGTACTCGCCGAGGAACAAGTCGGCGGAATTGGTACCGGAGCCGCCGCGTGGGTGGCCTGCAACCTAGCAGCTGTCTCGCAAGCCGTAGCCAGCGCCGAAGGTGGTGCGCCGCTCGGGGTCGATACGCTGTGCGAGTGGCATCGCACCCTCATGACGGGAAGCCCGACTCCCGAGCGCTACGTCGGGGTGATTAGGAACGAACAAGGCTGGATCGGGGGGACAAGTCCGATCGATGCGCACCTCGTGACGCCTCCCCCCAATGAGCTCTCGGTGCTGCTCGACGACCTCATGGTCTACGTGAACCGCGTGGACGTCGACCCCGTCGCCCAAGCCGCGATCAGCCACGCACAGTTAGAGATCATCCATCCCTTCGGCGATGGCAATGGCCGAGTGGGCCGTGTGCTTGTCGCTTGGGTGCTGACTCGACGGCTTGCACTTCTCGTGCCACCACCAGTAAGCGTGGCGATTGCGGCTGACGTCGCCGGTTATTCCTCGGGCCTGGTGCTCTTTCGACTGGGTGATCATCGTAGGTGGATCACGTGGTTCGCTGATGCGGTGACCAGTGGAGGCAGAGCCCAACGTGCGCTGATCTCAAACGTCGAACTGATCAAGCAGCAGTGGCGTGATCGTCTCGCCGCCGGTGACCGCAGACCCCGGAGCGACGCAGCGGTCTTTGCGGCGCTCGATCTACTTCCTCGTCATCTTGTCCTCACCTCCCAGATCCTTGCCGACGAGCTTGAGATCTCCCGCAAGGCCTCCTTGGCGACTCTCCACCGTCTAGTGCAGGTTGGGATCCTCACTGAACAGGGGACGGTCTCGCGTCAAACGTCCGGGCAGCCTGCGTTGCTCTTCGTCTCCCGGGACCTACTCGGACTCGCCGGTTCGAGTCCGTTGCGCTAATTCCCCGGAGCCGCACAAGCCAGACTTAATACTCCGTGCGACGATCGGTGAGCTCAATAGACTCGGTACCCCTGTTGTAAATTGCCTCTGCTCCCCGACAACCGACCGTCAATCGAACACCACGTCCCGGGCGAAACACGTCAGCACACCCGCGTCAGTGGTGACTCGGGTGTGCTCGATCAGCGCCTCATCGTCGCGAAGCATCGTGGTGCCGTCGAAGCTCCAGACCGCAACCGGTCGCGGCGGTGCCGGGCGATTGTAGGCGCCGCGAAGCGTCGCGACGTCGTTGGCGAAGTTGACTTCGTCGTCGGTCAACAACGCCGTCACGACGTCGGCGTACGACGGTGCGCTCGAAATCGCACTGATTACCACGTAGTCGAGGTCAACCAGCCAACTGAGGGTCGCGACGTCACGCGCCGCCAGGGGTGCTGAGTAATCCGCCGAGATCTCCAACCACACGCCGATCGGTCCGCGCAGCTGATCGCGTAGTGACGAGACCACCATCACGACGTCGGCGTCGCTCGCGGCGAGCACCACGGGAACGTTCTGTTCGCTCACGACGCGTGCTATCTCGCCGAGGTTCTCCAGCGCGACGTTGAGGCGAGCCAGTTGCACGGCTAGGGCTGCAGGTCTTCTTTGGGCAGTCGCTCGATGTTCACGTCGCGAAACGTGAGTATGCGCACCGACGGCACGAACCGCGCGGCACGGTACATGTCCCAGACCCACGCGTCGTGCAGCACGACCTCGAGCAGGGTGGGCGTGCCCGTCGCACGGACCTCGACGGCGACGTCGTTGGCGAGGTAGAAACGGCGATCGGTCTCGACGGCGAAGTCGAACATGCCCACGACCGCCTTGTACTCCTGGACTAACGCCAGTTCGAGGGTGGACTCGTAGTCGTCGAGCTCTTCTTCACCCATGGGGGCGGTTCTACGCGCGCTCGGTGACGCGGAGCTCCTTGATCTTGGCGGCCTTCCCGCGCAGATCACGAAGGTAGTACAGCTTGGCGCGACGCACGTCGCCGTAGGAGTCGACCTCGATCTTGGCGATGGTGGGGGCGTGCACGGGGAACGTGCGCTCCACGCCGACGCCGAAACTGATCTTGCGCACCGTGAAGGTCTCCTGGAGTCCCGAGCCCTGGCGGCGGATGACGACGCCCTGGAAGACCTGGACGCGGGTGCGCGTACCCTCGACCACGCGCACGTGGACCTTCAGGGTGTCGCCGGGGCGAAAGTTGGGGATGTCGTCGCGAAGCGAGTCGCGGTCAATGAGGTCAGTCGGATTCATGAGAGCGGTCCCTTTCGGATCACTGAGGACTTCAAAGTTTAGCCGTTTTGTCCGGTCTCATCCAGCGTGGTGAATTCGCCTAGCAACGCGCGGTCCTCGTCGCTCAGCCCGCCCCGTTTGGCGATCAGGTCGGGCCGGCGCGCGAGCGTGCGCGCGAGCGCCTGGGCGCGACGCCAGCGGGCGATCTGGGCGTGGTTGCCCGAACGAAGCACCTCGGGCACCTCGCGACCGCGCACGTTGGCGGGCTTGGTGTAGTGCGGGTACTCGAGGAGTCCGTCGCTGAAGGACTCGTCGACGCTCGACTCGTCGTTGCCGAGCGCCCCCGGCAGCAGCCGCACGACCGCCTCGATGACGCACAGCGCCGCGAGTTCGCCGCCGGCGAGCACGAAGTCGCCCAGTGACAGTTCGTCGTCGACCACGAGGTCGATCGCGCGCTGGTCGAATCCCTCGTAGCGACCGCAGAGCAGCGAAAAGCCACTCAGTGCGGCGAGCTCGATCGCGACGTCCTGGGTGAACGGCCGGCCCGACGGCGTGAGCGCGAACAGGGGCCTCGCGAGGTCGGGCGTGTTCTCGACGGTGCGCACGATGGGTTCGGCGCGCAGCACCATCCCCGCTCCCCCGCCAAAGGGCGTGTCGTCGACCGTGCGGTGGACGTCGTCGGTGGCGTCGCGGATGTCGTGCAGGTGCAGTGCCCACACACCGCGCTCTTCGGCGCGTCCCAACACCGACGTCGCCGCGTACGCCCGCACCGCTTCGGGGAACAGTGTCAGGACGTCGACGCGCGTCGTCATTCGAACAGCCCTTCGGGCACGTCGACGTCGATGCGCGCGTTCGCCTCGACGTTGGTGACGAACGTCAGCGGCACGAGCGCGCCGGTGTCGAGTACCAGGATGTCGCTCGCCGGGTTCGCTTCGACGTCAACGACGACACCGCGCCGGACACCGGCTTCATCGAACACCTCGGCACCGAACAGCTGATCGATCCAGATGACGTCGTCGTCGAAGATGCGCGGCGCCGAGAGCACGACGCCGCGCCAACGATCGGCGTCTTCGCGCGTGCGAATGAGGTCGAAGGAGACAATGAAACGGTCCTGGTGCGCGGCGGCGGCTTTAACGACCAGCGCGCCGCGATCGGTGAGGAGTTCGGTGCCGACGGCGAGGCGTTCGTCACGGTCGGTCCACAGGTCGACGAGGACTTGGCCCTTCAGTCCATGGGCCTTGATGATTCGCCCGACTTCGAGCGTGGGGCGCTCGTCGGCGCTCGGCATTAGTCGACGATGTCGACGGAAGTGGTGACGCCGTCACGCGCACCAGCGGCGCCCACCAGGGCGCGAATCGCTTGCGCGGTGCGACCACGACGGCCAATGATGCGACCCATGTCGTTCGGTCCGACAGTGAGCGACAGGATGACCTTGTCGTGGCGCTCGCTCACCTCGACCGAGACCGCACTGGGATCCTCGGCGAGAGATTTGGCGATGAATTCGAGTACGGCGGTCGCCGTCTCGGC
>DAIOEY010000002.1:10347-15947 GCA_036745995.1 Acidimicrobiales bacterium
ACGTCCTCGTCGAGGTTGACGTCGTCGCGGTCATCGGCGTCGATCGTGTTGATGTCGCCGGCCTCGTAGTCGTCGTGCACGTCGCTCATTTGGCAGCCTTCACGGTCTTGGCGGCCTTCACGGCCTTGGCGGGCTTAGCGGCCTTCTCGACCTTGGCGGGCTTGGCGGCCTCGAAGGCGTCGAGCGCCCCGCTCGTCTTGAGCAGCTTGGCGACGCGCTCGGTCGGCTGGGCTCCCTGGAGCAGCCAGGCCACGACCTTGTCGTTGTCGACCTTCGTGACGGTCTCGGGTTGCGCCGCGGAGATGCCGCGCGGTTCGTAGGTGCCGACGATCTCGAGGAAGGCCCCCGAACGGGCCCGGCGGCTCTCAGCCGCCACGATGCGATAGGTCGGTTGCTTCTTCTTGCCCATCCGCACCAAACGAAGTTTCACAGCCACGACGAAATTCCCTTCAAACCTTTTGTCCCGGTCCACCGGGACTGGGCGATATACCCGAGCGTCAAAGTTTAGCGTTGTTTGGGAGGGGTCACCCTCCCGCCCTTCTTCTTCTTGTTTTTGCCGCCGGCGCGAACCGGCGCCGCGCCCGCCTTCATGCCCGCACCGAGTGCCTCGAACCCGGGCGGCAGTGCCTCGCCACGCGCCGCGCCGGCACGAGCGGCGAGTCCCGCCATGCGTCCCATGCCGCCGGGCAGGTTCGCGGCTCCCCCTCCGACCATCTGCTTCATCATCTTCTTCATCTCTGTGAACTGCTTCAGCAGCTGATTGACCGCCTTCACGGTCGTGCCGGATCCGTCGGCGATGCGCAGGCGTCGCGATCCGTCGATCATCACCGGTTCGCGACGCTCGCGCGGCGTCATCGAACGAATGATGGCTTCGACCTTGTCGAGCTCGCCGTCGTCGACGTTGGACGCGGCGCTGCGCATCTCCTTGGTGACGCCGGGCATCAACTTCATCAAGCCGCCGAGCGAGCCCATCTTTCGCACCTGGTTCAGCTGGGCGAGGAAGTCATCGAGCGTGAAGGTGCCGCTCATCATGCGTCCGGCCGATTCGGCGACGACGTCGGCGTCCATGGTCCGCTCGGCCTGTTCGATCAAGGTGAGCGCGTCGCCCATACCCAGGATCCGCGACGCCATGCGGTCGGGGTGGAAGAGGTCGAAGTCGGCGATCTTCTCGCCCGTGGACGCGAAGACGACCGGACGACCGACGACGCCGCGCGCCGAGAGCACCGCACCGCCGCGCGCGTCGTAGTCGAGTTTCGTGACGATGATGCCGGAGAGTTCGAGCGTCTCGTGGAAGCTCTTGGCGGTCAAGACCGCGTCCTGACCGGTGACCGCGTCGATGACGAGGAACGTGTAGTGCGGTGCGGTGGCGTCACTGATGTCGCGCACCTCGCGCATCAACGCCTCGTCGATGCTGAGACGACCGGCGGTGTCGATGATCACGACGTCGCGACCAATGCGCGTCGCCTCACTCAGTCCGCGGCGCGCCACCTCGACCGGGTCGGTCGCCTCGCTGAAGACGTCGACGCCGATCTGGGCGCCCAGGACGCGAAGTTGCTCGACCGCGGCCGGTCGCTGGAGGTCCGCCGCCACGAGGTACGGCTGGCGGCCCTGCTGCTTGAACCACGACGCCAGCTTCGCCGCGGCCGTGGTCTTGCCCGCGCCCTGGAGTCCGGCGAGCAGGATGACCGTCGGTGGACGTGACGCGTAGGTGACCTTGAGGGCCGACCCGCCGAGCACCTCGACCAGTTGCTCGTGCACGGCCTTGACGACCTGTTGTCCCGGCGACAGACTCTGGTTCAACGCCTCGCCGCTCAGGCGCTCGCGCACCGCCTCGAGGAACGCCCGCACGACCGAGAGCTCGACGTCCGCCTCGAGCAGTGCGGCGCGCACCTCGTTGAGGGCTTCGTCAATGTCGGCGTCGCTCAGTCGTCCGCGCGAGCGCAGTGACGAGCCGAGGCGTTCGAGTCGTTCGGTCAGGGCGTCAAACATCGTGCTTCAAGGCTATCGTCAGGCGTCGAGCAACGATTCGACGAAGGCCCTCGGGTCAAAGACGATCAGGTCGTTGACACCCTCACCGACGCCGACGTACTTGACGGGAATGCCCAGTTCGCGCTCGATCGCGATGACGATGCCGCCGCGCGCGGTGCCGTCCAGTTTGGTGAGGACGATCCCGGTCACGCTCGCGGCGGCGAGGAACTCGCGGGCCTGGGCGACGGCGTTCTGTCCGGTCGTCGCGTCGAGCACCATGAAGGTCTCGACGACCTGACCCGGTTCGCGGTCGGCGACGCGGCGGACCTTCGCGAGCTCGTCGAGCAGGTTGGTGCTGTTCGCGCGACGTCCCGCGGTGTCGGCCAGGACGATGTCGATACCGCGCGCGGCGGCGCGGCCCAAGGCGTCGTGGACCACCGATCCGGGATCGGCACCTTCGGTCGAGCGCACGATGTCGGCCCCGGACCGCTCGGCCCACTGGGCGAGTTGGTCCACGGCCGCGGCGCGAAACGTGTCGCCCGCGGCGAGCAGGACCGTGCGTCCCTCGTTCACGTGGCGCTGGGCCAGTTTGCCGATCGTCGTGGTCTTGCCAACGCCGTTCACGCCGACGAACAGCCACACCGGCACCCGTCCGGGATCGGCCGACGTCCTCACCGAGCGCGGCGCGTCGAGCGAAGCGAGCAGGATCTCGCGCAGGCGTGCGGCGACCCCGTTCGCGGCGCCGTTCTCTCGAAGGTCCTCGAGGACGGCCTCGGTCGTGGCGACGCCGACGTCACTGCGCAACAGCACCTCTTCGACGATTCCCAGCTGCTCGGCGTCAACGGTGCCCGCGCCGGTCATGGACCGTACGCGCTCGAAGAGACCGCGCGAGGCGCCGAGGCGATCGGCGAGCGTGACGACGTTCTCCAGGGTGGGGCGAGTCGTCAGTTCTTCAACGAGGACCTCAGGCATCGCCGCTCGAGGCGCACTGGTCAGCATTCGCTGCGAACGCCGTCTCCGGGCTCGAACGACCAGCAGTCCGGCGCCCAGGATCAGCACGACGGCGACGATGATGAGGTAGATCACACCACCACGCCACCCTCGCGGCGAACGCGCTGGCTGAGCACCTTGGACGATCCACCGGGAACCATCGTGACGCCGTAGAGCGCGTCCGCGGCCTCCATGGTGCGCTTCTGGTGGGTCACGATCAAGAGTTGGGCCTCGTTGCGGAACTCGTCGACCAGACTCAGGAATCGCTGCAGGTTCACGTCGTCGAGCGCGGCCTCGACCTCGTCCATCATGTAGAAGGGTGAGGGCCGCGAGCGAAACACCGCGAAGAGGAACGCCAGCGCGGCCATGGAACGCTCCCCGCCCGACAAGAGCGAGAGTCGACGCACGTTTCGTCCCATGGGACGAACCTCGATCTCGACGCCGGTGTTGAGTGGGTCGTCCGGCTCGGTGAGGATCAAACGGCCCTGTCCGCCGGGAAAGAGCATCCCGATGAGGTTCGAGAAGTGCTCGTTCACGTCCGCGACGGCACTCGAGAAGCTCGTCATGATCTCCTCGTTGAGTGCCCGGATGACCTCTTGCAGTTCGCGTCGCGCGTGACGCACGTCGCTCACCTGCGCGTCGAGGTCGCGGTAGCGCTCCTCGAGCTCGGCGAGTTCGTCGAGCGCGAGTGGATTGATGGGCCCGAGCGAGGTGATGCGCGCCTCGAGCTCGCCGACGCGCTGTTCGATCGACACGCCGTCGGCGAGTTCGATCCTGGGCGCCGGACCCAGGTCGCGGGCGTCGACACCGAGGTCACGCAGCACGACCTCGTGAAGGTTCGTGAGCTTGACCGCGAGCTCGGCCTGCTCGATCTCGCTGCGTCGCTTGATCTCGCCGACCTCGGAGAGCCGGGCGTCGGCCATGTTGCGCGAACGTCGCACGTCCTGGAGTCGTTCGGCACTGGCCCTCGAGGACTCGAGCTGCTCGCGGTAGGTCGAGTCCATCGCCTCCTGGGAGACGCGGATGTCCTCGGCGGCGCGCGCCACGAAACCGGCGAGACGTTCGAGGACCTCGAGGTCGAACTCGAGCAACTTGCGCCGCGTCGCGGCCTCTTCGCGCTCACTCGATCGTCCGGTGAGGCGCTGCTCGATCTCGGCCCGGCGCTCCTCGATGAACCGACGACGCTCGCCGAATTCGGCCTCACGACGCGACAACGCCGTCGCGATCTCGTCGACGCGTACGCGCTGTTCGTCGAGCGCGGCGCGCGCGCTGGCGACGAGGTTCGCGCGTTCACCCGCGTCGGCGACGGCGCGTCGCAGTTCGGGTACCAACGAGCGCAGCGTCGAGAGCTCCTCTTCGATCGTCGCACGTTGGGCCACGACGTCGCTCACCTCGTCGGCCAACGTCGTCAGACTCGGCTCGAGGTCGTCGACGACCTCGCCGAAACGAAGCGTCTCGCGCTGGCGTCGATCGACCTCGGCCTGGGCCTGGGCGAGTTGCGCCGTCACGTCGTTCAGGCGTTGGCGCGCTTCGACCGCCTCGGCAGCGGCGCGCGAGCGCAGTTCCAGCAGCGGTTCGAGCGCGTGACCGGCCTTGGTCGCCGCGCTCTCGGCCTCTTCGACGGTCGAACGCGTGACGACGGCTCGACCCGACGCCACGCGCCAGCCCGACGCGGCGAAGCGGTCGCCGTCGCGCGTCACGATGACCAGATCGGGATTGGCCAACGCCACTTCGATGCCCGACTCCCAGTCGTCGGCGACGAAGGCGCGCGAGAAGAGTGCGTCGAGCACGCGCGTGACGTGCGCGGGCGCCGCGGAACTCGCGCGCACCATGGTGCGAAGCGCGACGGTGCCGTGGGGTGTCGCACGCGTGGCGACGTCGGCGTCGCCGACCGGCAGGATCAGGCCGACCCCGCCCTCTCGTCGAAGCGCCTCGAGTGCCGCACGGGCCGACTTCCGTCCTTCGACGACCATGGCCCCCACGGACGCGCCCGCGGCCGCGTCGACGCAGCGCTCCCAACCGTGGTCGACGTCGATCAGATCGAGAAAGGTGCCGAGCACGCCGTCGAGATCTTCGATGATCGCGCGGCCTCCGGCGCCCGAGAACTCCTCGAGCGCCCGGGCGAGCGCCTCGGCCCGGGCGTGCGTGCGCGCCGCGACGTCGCTCGCTTCGCGCAGTGCCTCGTCGGCGTTCGAGCGTTGCGCCTCGGCCCGCTCGGCCTGGGCCGCGGCTGCGTCGCGTGCGGCGCTCGCCGACTCGATTAGTGAGAGCGCCTCTTGATGTGCGCTTACCGCCAACTCCCTACCGGTCATCGCCTCTCCGTAGCGCTCGCGCACGTCCTCGAGGCGGGCGTCGCTACGGGTCTCGGACGCGCGCAGCGAGGTCAGGGTGCGTTCGAGCAGCGCCAAACGCTCCTCGGCGGACGCGAGGGCGAGTTCGTCGCCTTCGCGCGACGAGGAGCCGACAAGGGCCGCGAACTCGGCCTCGGCCTCGGCGAATTCGCCACGCACCTTCTCGAGGGCGTCGCGCTGGGTGTCCAGAGCGGTCTCCTCCCTCGTCAACGTCTCGAGGTCAACGGCCAACTTGGCCGCGTCCGCCTCGAGGGTCGCGATGACGTTCTCGTCGGCCGAGGCGACGAGGGC
>DAIOEY010000002.1:16047-37842 GCA_036745995.1 Acidimicrobiales bacterium
CGCAGGTCACCCGCGACGTCGGAGTAGCTGCGCGCCGACGCGGCCTGTCGTTCGAGCGGTCGCATCTGTCGACGGACTTCGCGAACGAGGTCGCCGAGTCGTTCGAGGTTCTCCTGGGTCTGGGCGAGGCGTCGCTCGGCGCGCTCCTTGCGCCGGCGATGCTTCAACACACCGGCGGCCTCTTCGATGACGGCGCGGCGGTTCTCGGAACTCGAATTGAGGATCGAGTCGAGTTGGCCCTGACCGATGATCATGTGCTGCTGGCGCCCGACGCCCGAGTCGCTCAGGAGTTCCTGCACGTCGAGTAGTCGACAGGTCGTTCCGTTGATGGCGTACTCCGAATCACCGTTTCGAAACAGCGTGCGAGAGATCGTGACCTCGGCGCCGTCGATCGCCAGGCGCCCCGAGGAGTTGTCCAGCGTGAGTGCCACCTCGGCGCGACCGAGCGCGGCCTTGTTGGTCGTGCCCATGAAGATGACGTCGTCCATCTTCGAACTGCGCAGCGCCCTCGTGCTCTGGGCCCCGAGGACCCAGGTGACGGCGTCGACGACGTTGGATTTCCCCGAACCGTTGGGACCGACCACTGCCGTCACGCCGGGCTCGAATTCGAGGATGGTGTTGTCGGCGAAGGACTTGAAGCCCTTCATGGTCAATCGCTTAAGAAACACGCGTAGACGCTAGCAACCTTCCGACCTCGTCCCCGTGGCTAGCTCTGACACTTCTCGCAAAAGAAGGTGGAACGTTGGCGCACCGTGACGCGCTTGATGGGTTGGCGGCACTGGAAGCACGGCAACCCTTCGCGGTTGTACACCTGATGGAACTGCTGATAGGTCCCGGGCTTGCCGTCGGGGTCGACGAACTGCTCGTCGGCGAGCGTCGATCCGCCGTACTTGATGGCGTCGGTGAGGATCTCGGTGATGGCCCGGTGGAGACGTCGGATCTCGATCGTCGAGAGCGATTCGGCCGGCCGGTCGTAGCGCAGCCCCGAGGCGTAGAGGGTCTCGTCGGCGTAGATGTTGCCCAGTCCGGCGATGATGTCCTGGTCGGTGAGCACGACCTTCAAGGTCGTCGAGCGGCTGCGCAGGATCGCGGCGAACCGGTCCCAGCCGATCTGGTCCTCGAAGGGGTCGATCCCCAGGTGCGCGAGCTCGGGGATCTGGTGGCGCAGCGTCAGCCCCTCCCCGCCGATCGAGAGTCGCGCGAACTTGGAGATCTCCACCTCCTCGCCCTCGTTGGGCGGAAGCGAGACGTACAGTTCGCCAAAGGTCCGCGGGTCGACGTAGCGCAACTCGCCGCCCTGGGCGAAACTGAACACGACGTGGGTGTGCTTGGGCTTGGGGTCCTTGGGGCCCTTCGCGCGCAGCAACTGACCGCTCATGCCGAGATGGATCACCAGGTGCGTCGCGTTGTCGAAGCCGATGATCAGGTTCTTGCCGAGGCGCTGCACGGACTTGATGGTGTGGCCCTCGACGAGCGCGCGAAAGTCCTTGGCGGTCTTGTGGCGGCGAACGACGCGACCGTTGGTGACGGCCGCGGACTTGATCTTCTTGCCAATGAGGTCACGCGCCAGTGACGCGCGCACGGTCTCCACTTCGGGCAGTTCAGGCATCTCGTCGCTCCCACGCCGCGCGGGCGGCCTGCGTCTCGGCACTCTTCTTCGATCGACCCGAGCCCTGCGCGCGAAGTGACGGCCCGACCTGCACGGTCGCGTCGAACGTCGTCTGGTGCGCGGGACCCTGCGCGGCGACCTCGTAGACCGGCGTGCCGAGACCCGTCGCCTCGGCCCACTGGCGTAGTCGGGTCTTGGGGTCGACGTCGTCGGGGCTCTGCGCCGCGGCGTCGACGTCGTCACGCAGCATGTCGTGCACGAACGTCTTGGCGGCTTCGTAACCGCGCTCGAGGTAGAGCGCCGCGACGACGGCTTCGAAGGCGTCGGCGAGCAGTGACGGGCGTTCGAGTCCGTGCGACTTCACCTCACCACGACCGACGCGGATAAAACTGCCGAGGTCCATGCGCAGTGCGGCGCCGGCGAGCGACGCCTCGTTCACGACGCGCGAACGCACGAGCGACCCGGACCCTTCGTCGAGTGCGGGGTACTCGGTCACGATGAGGTCCGCGACGGCGAGATCGACGACGGCGTCGCCGAGGAACTCGAGTCGTTCGTTCGAGTCGCAGTCGTGCTCGGCGGCGTAACTCGAGTGGGTCACGG
This sequence comes from Acidimicrobiales bacterium, assembly GCA_036745995.1. Taxonomy (GTDB): domain Bacteria; phylum Actinomycetota; class Acidimicrobiia; order Acidimicrobiales; family RAAP-2; genus RAAP-2. The sequence continues at coordinate 18,257 of DAIOEY010000002.1, forward strand.
CCACGGCCAGCAGCGCACTGCCGGGACCGAGTCCCAGTTGTTCGGCTAACGAATCAAGGGGCGAGAGCAACAGGCTCACGGACCTCGTCAGGCCACCTGCAACTTGGCCGACACGTAGTCAACGGCGTCGCGCACCGACAGGAGATTTTCGAGGTCCTCGTCGTCGATGTGAAAGCCCGCGACGTGGGTCGCCAAGTTCTCCTCGAGCGCCTCAACGAGTTCGATCAGCGCCAAGGAGTCCGCGCCGAGGTCGGCGAAGGGAACGTCCTCACCAATATCGGCGGGGCTCTTCTCAAGGATTTCGGCCAGTTGTTCGCGAACCAGGTCCAAGACTTGGGCCCGGTCGAGAGAGGATGAGTTCACTGCGTCAGCGGTCATAGCCACTCCTTTGTGTTGCTGCTCTAGAATACCGAGCATCCACCCAGGTGGGCCTGCTTCTCAGCCCTGATCAGGTCGGATGGTGAGTCGCATCTTCTCCACCACGCCGTCGCGGTCCATTTCGCTCGCGACGCGCAGCGCGTTCATTATGGCGGTCGCGTTACTCGAACCGTGGCTGATGACGCAGATGCCGTTGAGACCCAGCAACATGGCGCCGCCCTGGTTCTCGGGTGTCAGTTGACTGGCGATCGGTAGCAGGTACTCAAAGAGCACGTCGCCCGCGGCCTTGGTGGCGTCGTTGGTCGCAACGGCGCCGAGGACGGTCGCGAAGATGAACTTGAGCGCCCCCTCGAGCGTCTTGAGCGCCACGTTGCCGGTGAAGCCGTCGGTCACGACGACGTCCACGCGTGAAGGGATGAGGTCGCGGCCCTCGACGTTGCCCACGAAGTTCAGGCCCGGTTCGGCGGCGAGCAGTTGGTGGGTCTCCTTCACGAGCGGCGTGCCCTTGGAGGACTCCTCACCGATCGAGAGCAGTCCAACGCTGGGGCTCTTCACGCCGTAGTGGGCCTCGACGAAGGCCGACGCCATCTGGGCGAACTGGACCAGCATCTCGGGCGTGCACTCGGCGTTGGCCCCCGCGTCGACGAGCACCGTCGGGGTGCGACCGGGATTGGGGATGGGCGTCGCGATGCAGGGGCGCACCACCCCGGGCAGGCGTCCCATGCGCAGTAACGCCGAGGCCATCGTGGCGCCGGTGTTACCGGCCGAGACCATGGCACTCGCCTTCTGGTCGCGCACGAGTTCGGCGGCGCGCACCAACGACGAGTCCTTCTTCTTTCGAACGCTCCCCGCTGGATCGTCGTCCATGGCGATCACTTCGGTGCAGGCGACGACCTCCAGTCCGAGGGGGTCGCCCATGAGATCGGGCACACCGACGAGGATGACGCTCAGACCCAGTTCGTCGACGGCGCGCCGGGCGCCCGCGATGATCTCGCTGGGAGCAAAGTCACCACCCATCGCGTCAAGGGCGATGGGGAGGGTCAACTCAGTTGACCTCTACCGCGACGCGTCCCTTGTACCAACCGCAGTTGGGGCACACGATGTGGGGCAACTTGGACGTCGCGCACTGGGGGCAGACGCTGCGCGCGGGACGCGACAGCGTCCAGTTCGCCGCACGTCGGCTGCGGGTCTTGGCCTTGCTGGTCTTGCGCTTGGGGACAGCCATCGATCTTCACTTTCAGCTCAACGGGCCAAACCCGTCACATTTCTTTGGATTCACCGGCGCGAAAGTCCGTGAATCGGAGTTCGTCAAGTGTAGCCCAGCGCGCGTCGACCGGTGCCGAGCAGTCACAACTGTCCTCATTTCGGTCGATTCCGCAGTAGGGACAGAGCCCCCGGCAGTCCTCACGGCACAGGGGCGCGAGCGGCAGGTCGAGCAGGATCGCGTCGTGCACCAGCGGCGCCAGATCGGCGAAATCGTTCTCGACGAGGTACGCGTCGTCGTCGCCCGGTCCGCGCTCGTCGACGAATCGCTCGTGCACTTGAACGCTCGAGAGCCCGAGGATGGGGTTGGAGCAACGCCGACAGATCGCGTGCCACGGTGCCTCGACGGTGCCCTTCGCGCGCAGTCCCCCGCTGAAGCTCTGCAGCGAGAGCGCCACCTTCACCGTCGCCTCGGCAAAGACGTCGGTTTCGGCCGACCCGCGCGGGGCGAATTCGTGCGCCTCGTCAAAGGGCGCTTCGAAGGAGACGATCATGGAGGAGGGAACGTCGCGCAGCAGTTGGGCGACCGGCACGAGGTAGGGCGAGGCCACGGCGGTTAGTAGGCGTCCTGATCAAAGAAGGACGACTCGTCGGGTCGGTGTGCTTCGACGTGGGTGGTGCCGTCGTAGGGCGGGGCCGCGCCGGGGTACTCCGCGTCGACGGGGGCCGATTCGATCATCGAGGTGGGCAGACCCTGGGCGCTCAGGCGCTCGCGGCCCGAGTGAGCGGTCTTGAGCAAGCGCTCGAGCACGATCTCGAAGTTGCCCAGTTTGCCGTCGATGAAGTCCTCGGACTGGTTGATGAGCTGGCGGGCCCGGGCCTGGGCGTCGGAGATGATCTCGGCCGCCTTCAGTCTCGACTGGCGCACGACTTCGGTCTTGTCGACCATGCGCGCGGCCTCGGCGCGGACCTGGTCCATCAGCTGTTGGGCCTTTTGGACCTCGGCGGCCATCAACTCCTCGCGGTCGCGCAGCGCCCAACGGGCCTCGCGTATCTCGTCGGGCAGGTTGCGCAGCGCCTGCTCGAGCAGGCCCAGGACGTCCTCGCGCGGGATCAGGGCCGAATTGGACAGCGGCATCTGCTTGGCGTTGGCGATCACTTCGATCAGGTCGCGCAGGTCCGCCTCGATGTCACGGCGCGCGTGATGACCGGCCGTGCCGTTCGGCTCCTCTGGCTCGTCGTATCCCTCAAAAGACGTCACTCGTCGCTACCTCCGGCGTACTTTTCCTTCAGTCGAATCGCGACCGCGGGCGGTACGAAGGCTGACACGTTACCGCCGTAGCGCGCCACTTCACGCAACAGACGCGAAGCGATGAACGAATGGTTGGAGCTCGAGGGGATGAAGAGGGTCTCCACGCCCGAGAGCGACCGGTTCATCTGGGCCATCTGGAGCTCGCTCTCGAAGTCCGAGACGGCCCGCAGCCCCTTCACGATGGCGGTCGCTTCGACGTCGCGCGCGACGTTCACGAGCAGGGTCGAGATCGAGACGATCCGCACGCTCGGGATGTGGGCGCAGGACTCGGCGATCATCTCGCGGCGCTCGTCCAGGTCGAAGAGCGCCTCGGACTTCTGGGGGTTGCGAATCGCCGCGACGACGATCTCGTCAAAGATGTGCGCGGCGCGCTCGACGACCTCGAGGTGCCCGTTGTGAAAGGGGTCGAACGAGCCGGGAATCAGTCCAACCGTCACTCGGTTCCCCCTTCGTGCGGTTCCAACATCGTTACGAGCGTAGTGCCGTACCGCTTGGTTTTGGTAACAATCCAGCCCTCGGGGGCGTCCATATGGCGATCGTTCTCGATGATGACGCGCTGCGCCCCGACGCCGTCGAGCAGCGTCGCAAGGTCGAGCGGCCCGTACGGCGGGTCGCCGAGCACCAGGTCGAGGTCGCTGGGCGCCTGCCAGACCGGCAGGGTGGCGCGCACGAACACCGCCTGGGCGTCGAGTTTCAGCGGTTCGAGGTTGGCCCGCGCGGCCGCGAGACAGGCGGTGTCGCTGTCGATGAAGTAGACCTTCCTCGCGCCGCGCGAGATCGCCTCGATGCCCATCGCGCCCGAGCCGCAGTAGAGGTCGGCGACGACCAGGTCGGTGAGACCGCCCCGGCTCTCGAGCATGGAGAAGATCGCCTCGCGGGCGTAATCGGTCGTTGGACGCACCGTGTCGGGAAGTTTTGCCTTCAGTGGTCGTCCCCGGGCCACACCACCTATTACTCGCACCCCTTAAGGGTACGCTCTGGCGAACTAGGACTTGAACAGATAGTCCGCTTCATCGTCGTCGACGAACAAACGCAGTTCATCGACCATTTCGGGCTCGGTGCGCAGGCCGTTCTCGCGCACCATTGCGTTGGCGACGTCGCGCGCGGCGAGCAGCAGATCCTCGTCGTGGCGCAGGGAGGCGAGGCGCAGGTCGCTTCGCCCGCGCTGGCGCGTGCCGAGCAGCGTCCCTTCACCACGCAGGTCGAGGTCGATCTCGGCGAGCGCGAAGCCGTCGTTGGAGCCAACCAGCGCCTCGAGACGGCGCACGCCCTCCTCACTCGGCGGCTCGCCGAGCAGGAAGCAGTAACTGACGTCACGGCCGCGCCCGACGCGTCCGCGCAATTGGTGCAGTTGCGCCAGACCGAATCGCCAGGCGTCCTCGATGACGATGACCGACGCTTCGGGAACGTCGATCCCGACTTCGATGACGACCGTGGCGACGAGTACGTCGAGTTCGCCGGAGCGGAACTGGGCCATCACCTCTTCCTTCTCCGGTCCCTTCATCTGACCGTGCAGCAGCCCCACCACGAGCCCGCGCAGTTCCTCGGTCGCGAGTCGCGTGCGCTCTTCGACGGCACTCGTCGCCTCGACCCGGTCCGATCCCTCGACGAGTGGACAGATCACGTACGCGCGTCGTCCCGCCGCGACCTCGTCACGCACCCGCTGCCAGCAGTTCGCGACCTCGTCGGGCTCGCGCACCCACTGGGTCACGATCCCGACGCGGCCGCTCGGCAGTTCGTCGAGGACCGATCGGTCGAGGTCACCGAAGACCACCATCGCCGCGGTTCGCGGGATCGGCGTCGCGGTCATCACGAGCAGATCGGGATCGGCCGCCTCGTCGGAGCGGGCCCGACCCTTCTCTCGCAGCGTCGCGCGCTGTTCGACGCCGAATCGATGCTGTTCGTCGATGACCACCACCCCGAGGGAGCGAAACCGCACGTCGTCGGTGAGCAGCGCGTGCGTGCCGACGACGACGTCGACCGAGCCGTTCGCCAGCCCTTCGAGCACCGTCTGGCGTTCCTTGGCGCGAAGACGCCCGGTGAGCAACTGGATCGAGAGCGGCCGCTCGCCGCCGAGTACCGCCGCGTCGGCGATCGTCAGACCCTCGAGGTCTTGACGCAACGAGGCGAGGTGCTGCTCGGCGAGCACCTCGGTGGGGGCCATCAGCGCGCCCTGGCGCCCACCGTCGATGGACGTGAGCAGAGCGGCGAGCGCGACCATGGTCTTGCCCGAACCGACGTCGCCCTGGAGCAGGCGGTGCATGGGCAGCGCTGAGGCCAAGTCGTTCGTGATCTCGCCGAGGACCCGTCGCTGGGCGCTCGTCAACGTGAACCGGTGTCCCGCGAGGAATCGTCGCACCAGCGAGGAGGACGCGTCGTTGAGTTCCCCCGGCGACACGTCGAGGTCGTCGGGGTTCACCGCGTGGCGGATGCCCGCCGACGTTGCCTCGAGTCGCTGACGGCGAAGGGCGAGGAGCAACTGGAGTCGCAGGAACTCGTCGAACACGAGGCGTCGTCGCGCCGGCGCCACCTCGTCGAGCGTGTTCGGCAGGTGGATCCCCCACATCGACGCGGTGCGGCCGACGAGGTCGAGTTCTTCGAGCACCGCGGGGGGCACGGGGTCGAGCAACGGTCCCGCGCGGCGAAGGGACTCTTCGATGAAGCCGCCCATCTCCCAGCTCGTGAGGCCGGCCTTGCCCGAGGCCGGATAGATCGGGACCACGCGGCCGACCTTGGAGGCGTCGCGTTCGTCGCCACTCGGCCCGACGATGACGTCCACGACGGGATTGGCCATCTGACGCTGGCCGCGAAAGTCGGTCACCTTGCCAAAGAAGAGGGCCTGTACGCCGACCGTCAACTGCCGCTCGCGCCACGCTTGGTTGAAGAACACGACGTGGAACGAGCCGCCGTCGTCGGCGACGCTCACCTCGACCATCGCCTTTCCCTGCTTGGTCCGCCGGCTCTTCACCTTGGTGACCTCGCCGAAGACCGCGGCCTCCTCGCCGACCGTGAGGTCGCTGAGGTCGACCCGCTTGGTGCGGTCGATGTAGCGACGGGGATAGACGGTCAGGAGGTCAAAGACCGTCTCGATGCCCATCGACGCGAGGGCCGCCACTCGCTTTTCGCCGACGTGGCGCAACTGGCCAACGGTGACGTCGCCTAACTGGCGGAGTCGGCGCGGCGCCGATTCACTCACTCGATGCCGAAGAAGTAGGGGTACAGCGGTTGGCCACCGTGATGGACCTCGGCGCTGAGCTGGGGGAACTCGTCGGCGAGGAATTGGGTGATGCGACGGGTCGTGGCGGCCGAGGACCCGTCACCTTCGATGATCGTCACCAGTTCGTGCTGATCACCAATGAGTCGCTCGAGCAGTTGACACGAGGCGAGCGAGATCGAGTGCTCGATCGACACCACGCCCTTGGCGCTGAGGCCGATCCAGTCGCCCACGTGCACCTCGCCGGCGTCGGTCGTCGTGTCGCGAACGGCACGCGTGACTTCGGCCGCGAGGACGTGCTTGGCTGATTCGAACATCTCGCCGGCGTTCTGCTCGGCCGAGGCGTCGGGGTCGTAGGAGAGCAGGGCGGCGAAGCCCTCGACGATCGAGTTGGTCGCGACGACACTCACCTTCTGCTCGACGAGCGCGGCCACCTGCTCGGCGACCGGGCGGATGTTCTTGTTGTTGGGCAGTATCACGACCTGGGAGGATCCCGTCGCGCGCACCGCCTCCACGAGGTCGGCGGTCGAGGGGTTCATCGACTGGCCGCCCTTTACCAACGTGCGCACGCCGAGCGAGCGAAAGATCCGACCAACACCCTCGCCGACCACGACCGCGACGACCGCGGTCGTGGGTGCGAGGTCGCTGTTCATGTCGTCGGGTTGCTCGCCACGTCCTTCGCGCACCCAGCGCTCTTCGATCATCTGTTCGGTCAGGTCCGTGACCCGGATCTCGCGCGGTCGCCCCGCGTCGAGCGCTGCTTCGACGGCAGCGCCGATGTCGTCGGTGTGGATGTGGCAGTTGAAGAGCCCGTCGCCACCGACGATGACGATCGAGTCACCGATCCCCGCCCACACCTCGCGAAAGGCGTGCATCTTGGCGTCCTCGGCGTCGAGCAGGTACATGACCTCGTAACGCAGGTCGGCGATGTTGCTCTCGCCGTCGAGCGAGACGTCCCCGACGAAGTGCACTTCGATCGATTCGAGCGGCGGTGGCTCGGGTAGGGGATCGTTCGCGACGACGCTGCAGAACGCGTCGAACAGCAACAGCAGTCCGGCGCCACCGGAGTCGACGACGCCCGCCTGCTTCAGGACCGGCAGTTGTTCGGGAGTGAACGCCAGTGCGGTGCGGGCGCGGTCGCGCGCCGAACGCACCAGCTTCACGAGTGACCCGCTCTGGGACCTCGCCCCTTCGGCGGCGGCGCGAGCGACCGAGAGGATGGTGCCCTCGATCGGGCGCACGACGGCCTGGCGGGCCAGCACGTCGGCGTGCTCGAGCGCCTCGGCCAACAGCTCGGACGTGATGACCTTGGCGGCCCTGCACTTTTCGACGAGTCCGCGCAGCAACTGGGAGAGGATCACGCCGGAGTTGCCGCGCGCGCCCATGAGCGAGCCTTGCGCGATGGCCTGGCAGACCTTGGCCATGGGCGGGTTCGCCCCGAGGGGTTCGAGCGCGGCGACCACGGATTCGATGGTGAGGGTCATGTTGGTCCCGGTGTCGCCGTCGGGCACCGGATAGACGTTCAGCCGGTTGATGACCTCCTTGTGAGCGCGCAAGAGCTCGGCGAAGGTTCCAATGGCGGCCCGCAGGTCTTTAGCGGACAGCGTCGTGGGAGAGGGCATCGTTAGCGATGCTACAATGGACCTTCGGTTTCTACCGGCGACTGCACTGTGCGCAGGCCGGAATAAGGAGAATGTTCACCATGGCATCAGTCTGCGAAATCTGCGGCAAGAAGCCGTCCTTCGGCATGAACGTCTCCCACTCGCACCGTCGCACCAAGCGTCGTTGGAACCCGAACATCCAGCGCGTGCGCGCACTGGTCGGCGGGACCCCCACGCGAGTGAACGTCTGCACCGGCTGTCTTCGTTCGGGCAAGATCACCAAACCCGCGCGACGCACGACCGCTTCGTAGCTCTCCAGCTCTAAAGCTGGTGTTGCCAACCGCGCCGGACGAACTCCTCTGCGTTATAGGTACGCTCGGACTTTGACGCCACGACGTGGCCAATGGTGATCGGGTTAACAAGCCCGCGGTCGTGAAAGATCAGTCGTAGGCGGGCCGCGTCGTCGGTCGCGATGAGCAACTCGTAGTCCTCGCCCCCGCTGATCGCCTCCTCGGGCGTCGCGCCCGCCGCCACCGGCACGTGGTCCAGCACGAAGCCGACGCCCGACGCGTCGGCCAGACGGTGCAGATCGATACCGAGTCCGTCGCTCAGGTCCATCATCGCGTGCACGCCCGCACTCCTCGCGGCGATCCCTTCGCTCAGACGCGGCCAGGGTCGCCGGTGCGCGACCACGAGTTCGTCCTCCAAGGGCGCGCCGGCCCGACGGCGGCGCAGTCCCGCGGCGGAACGTCCGAGGGGACCCGTGACGAGCAACTCGTCGCCGGCCTTGGCGCCACTGCGCAGCACCGCCCCGCGACCCGGGCACTCGCCAAAGACGGTGACGGCGACCAACACGTCGCGCGACCTCGTGAGGTCACCCCCGACGATCGGGCAGTTGGTCATCGCGGCGGCGTCGGCGATACCGCGGTGCAGCTCTTCGAGATCGGTGCCGGGCGGTGAACCGACCGCGACGACGGCGCCGCGCGGACGGCCCCCCATCGCCGCCAGGTCCGAGACGGCCGACGCCACGGCCTTGAAGCCCAAATCCTCCAGGGGAAACAGATTGGCCTCCAAATGAACGCCCAGTACCGCCACGTCGGTACTGATCAGGGCCTCGCCCACGAAGGGCGCCAGCACCGCGGCGTCGTCGCCGACGTGGACCTCGCCCTCAGGAATTATCCGCCGACCCACGATGGCGGCGATACGCTGCAGTACGTCGTCCTCGTGCCTGACGAGTTCCCCGAGGGGAACCGGTGGGTCGTTAGTCACGGGCGTGACGCTGGATGGCCAGTTCTGCGTCGCGACGGTGCGGCGAGGGAACCGAGGAAGGATTCGACGTGACGTACCCCACCAAGAACAAGCATCTCATCGACTGGGTTGATGAAGTCGCGCAACTCACTACCCCTGATCGTATCCACTGGTGCGACGGATCGGCCGAAGAGTACGACGCACTGTGTCAGTTGCTCGTCGACAACGCGACGTTTACGAAACTTTCCGACGCGAAACGTCCGAACAGTTACTACGCCGCCTCGGACCCCGGGGACGTCGCGCGCGTGGAGGACCGCACCTTCATCTGTTCGAAGCGAGAGATCGACGCCGGTCCGACCAACAACTGGCGCGAACCGAGCGAGATGCGCGCCACGCTGAAGGAACTGTTCGCCGGATCGATGAAGGGCCGCACGATGTACGTCGTTCCCTTCTCCATGGGTCCGCTCGGCTCGAACATCTCGCACATCGGCGTGGAGATCACCGACTCGGCCTACGTGGCGGTGTCGATGCGGATCATGACGCGCATGGGCGCCGGCGCGCTGGAAGTGCTCGGCGAGAACGGCACGTTCGTGCCGTGCCTGCACTCGGTGGGCATGCCCCTCGCCGACCAAGAGGCCGACGTGCCCTGGCCGTGTGACAGGGACAACAAGTACATCGTCCAGTTCCCCGAGACCCACGAGATCATCTCCTACGGTTCGGGCTACGGCGGCAACGCGTTGCTCGGCAAGAAGTGCTTCGCGCTGCGCATCGCCTCGGTGCTGGCGCGCGACGCGGGCTGGCTCGCCGAGCACATGCTGATCTTGAAGTTGACGAGCCCCGCCGGCGAGTCGCGCTACGTCACGGGCGCGTTCCCGAGCGCGTGCGGCAAGACGAACCTCGCGATGCTGGTGCCGACGCTGCCGGGATGGAAGGTCGAGACGATCGGCGACGACATCTGCTGGATGAAGCCGGGACCGGACGGGCGTCTCTACGCGATCAATCCCGAAGCCGGCTTCTTCGGCGTCGCGCCGGGCACCAACATGGTGACCAATCCCAACGCGATGTACACCGTTGAGGCGAACACGATCTTCACCAACACCGCGCGCACGAGTGACGGCGACGTCTGGTGGGAGGGCATGGGTGAACCGCCCGACGACCTCACCGACTGGAAGGGACAGCCCTGGAACAAGGAGCTCGGCACGCCCGCCGCGCACCCCAACTCGCGCTTCACCGCCCCCGCCGCCCAGGACCCCGCGATCGCGCCCGAGTGGGAGGACCCCGCCGGCGTGCCGATCGACGCGATCCTGTTGGGTGGACGTCGCGCCAGCGTGATCCCCCTGGTCTTCCAGTCACGCAGCTGGGACCACGGCGTCTTCCTCGGCGCCATCATGTCCTCAGAGACCACCGCCGCCGCCACGGGCACCGTCGGGAACCTGCGTCGAGACCCGTTCGCCATGCTGCCGTTCTGCGGGTACAACATGGCCGACTACTTCAACCACTGGCTCGGATTCTCGGACCGCTTCGACGAGTCGACGCTGCCCAAGATCTTCTACGTGAACTGGTTTCGCAAGGGCGCCGACGGACGCTGGCTGTGGCCGGGCTACGGCGAGAACAGCCGCGTGCTCGAGTGGGTCTTTGACCGCGTGGCCGGGCGCGGCGACGCGGTCGAGACCGCGATCGGCTACGTGCCGACGCCGAGTTCGATCAACGTCGAGGGACTGAACGTCACGCCCCAGGACATGACCGAACTGCTCACGGTGCACCGTGACGAGTGGCGCGACGAGGTGCCACTCATCCGCGAGCACTTCGCTCAGTTCGCCGACCATCTCCCCGAGCGCCTGCGCGCACAGGTCGACGACCTCGAGGCACGCTTGGCCTAGCGGCGCTGGGTCGTCAGTCGGCGGTTTCGGCGTCGGCGACGATGAGACGCGGCCCCGAGGGCCAGTCGAAGTAGCGCCACGTCCAGTTGATCAGCACGCGGAGCCGATTTCGAAAACCCACCAGGTAGAACAGGTGCAATCCGAGCCACGCGAGCCACCCGGCGGTGCCCTTGATCACTCCCCCGTGCGGCAGCTTCGCCACGGCCGCGTGGCGACCGATCGTCGCCATGATGCCCTTGTTGCGGTAGCGGAACGGCTCGGTCCCCTCGCCGTCGAGGACCCGCAGTATCTGCGCCGCGCAGTGCTTGCCGGACTGGATCGCGACGGGCGCCAACTGGGGGCAGAACTCGGTGTCGTTCATCGGCACGGCAGCGGCGTCGCCGATCGCCCAGACGTTGGTGGAGTCGACGAGGCGTAGGTCGGGCGTCACCCGTGCGCGCCCGCCGGGTCCGGGCGTCACCTGGAGATCGTGCGCGAGCGTGCCACTGGCGGTGACCCCCGCGGCCCAGATGACGGCCGCGGTCTCGAGTCGCTCACCGTCGGCGAAGCGAATGGCCTTCTCCTCGACCTCGACGACCGAACGGCCGAACTGGATCTCGACGCCGATCTCGCGCAGTTCCTTGGCGGCGTACGTACTCGCCCTCTCGGGAAAGGCCGTGAGCAGGCGCGGCGCCAGGTCGACGAGCACGACGCGGACCTTCGCGGGGTCGAGGCGCAGTCCGTCGCGACGGATCGTGATGCGGATCAGTTCGGACAGCGCGCCGGCCGTCTCGACGCCCGTCGGACCGCCGCCCACCACGACGTAGTTGAGCTGCGCCGGGGCGTTCTCGGCCTGGACGTCGGCGTCTTCGAGCGAGAGGAGCAGTCGATTGCGCAGGCGACGCGCGTCCGCGAGCGAGTAGAGCGGCATCGCGAATCGCGAAGCCCCCGGAATCGAGAAGAACGCCGCGGTGGCACCGGTCGCGACGACCAGGTGGTCGAAGCGCAACTGGGTCGCGTCCTCGAGGGTGATGAGGCTGCGCTCGTGATCGACCTCGCGTACACGCGCGTGGCGAAAGAAGACGTTGTCCGCGCCTCCGAAGATCGTGCGAATCGGGTACGCGACGTCCGCCGGTTCGAGACCGGCCGTCGCGACCTGGTACAGCAGCGGCAGGAAGGTATGGAAGTTGTGCCGGTCGATGATGGTGACGCGCACCTTCTTGTTCGCCAGGCTGCGCGCCGCCGCGATGCCGGCGAACCCTCCCCCGATGATGACGACGTGGGGCAGGTGGTCCAGACGCGGATACTTGCCCGGTGGGCTGGTGGGGGTGGCCATATCCCACTACAGCATAAGGAAATCCGCGAGTGGTCCCTTCAGTGACGAGCGAAACGACGGCCGACGCCGTAGACGGCGCCGGCGATCAACATCAACACCGCGAGTAACTGATCGCCCGAACCGAAGGACATCGTGATGCCCACGGGTATCAACGCCCCCAGCACCCAGAGCAGTTGCTGGCGAACGGCGAAGCGCGCGAACGTGCGGCCCTGCGCGCCGGGTGGAACGTGGCGCTGCGTGATCGCGTCGAAGCTCGGCTGGGCCATCGCCGCGCACAGACCGAGCCAACCGACGAACAGTGTCTGGACGATGAGTGTCGGTTTGGCACCCGCGAGCGCCGCGCCGACGCCGGTCGCGAGCAGCGACAACGTCAACAGCGTCGACTCGGGTACGGCGTTTCGTGCCCGCGTGACGATACCGAGTCCGCCCAGGGCGCCGACGGCGCTGATCGCCAACGCGAACGCGAACCAACCCAGGCCCGCGTGCTGACGGCGAAGTCCGAACGCGAGGAGAAACGTCGCGAAACCAACGGCGAAGCGCATCAACGCGGTGGCGCCGAGCCCCCAGGCGACCTCGACGTCACCGAGCGGGTTCAACGCGTGAAAATCGCGCTCCTCCTGGGTCATCTCGGTGAAGTGCTCACTGACCTGCTTCGCGGGACTCTTCAAACGAACGCTCGCCACGGTCGCGGCGACGAAGACGAGCGCCGCGGCGATCAGCACGCTCCTCGCGCCGAGTCCCTTCAGTAGTCCCGCGCCGATCGATCCGACGATGAGACCGGCCAGTGTGCCGAGCAGGGTCAACTGGGCGTTGAATCCGGCGAAGCCCCGACGTTCCGCGGTCTCTTCGAGGGGCCATCCGGCTTCGCCCACGTTCGCCGGACGCTCGCGGAACTGATCGGTTCGCGCCATCTCGGGGACCAGGGTGCCGCGCGTGACCACGTAGAGCTTGGACGAGATGAGCACGAGGAACGCCTCGGGAAAGAGCCACAGGGAGTTGAGGTGCTGGCTCATGGAATAACACAGCAGGACGCGAAGTCCGGCCGACAACGCGACGAGGACCCGTCGGCCGCTCACCGACTTGTCGATCAGGGGGCCGAGCAGCGGCGAGACGACCGCGAAGGGCGCGATGGTCAAGAGCAGGTACGCGAGCACCTTGGTCTTGGCCTCGGTGGGTGAGACCGAGAAGAAGAGGGATCCGGCGAGGGAGATGGTCACGAGGGTGTCGCCCGCCATCATGATCACGTGCACCAGCGCGAGGCGACCGAAGGCCGTCCGCTGGTCGAAGAGGTCCTGGGTCGAGGCCCACGCCAGAGAGGCCAGTCCACGACGTCGCACGAAATTTAAGCGTAGGTGAAAGGGCAATTTGATGATGTCACGGTACCGCCTCGCGCCACTAGACCGTGGGCGTGCGCGTCGGCTCCTTCTTCTTGAATCTCCCCTACGCCCTGCTGACGGCCCTCGCCTGGAGTCTGGTCGCCTTCGTCGTCGGACGGATCGTGAAGCGTCACGCCACGATTGACGTCTTCTGGGGAGCCGGGTTCCTCGCCGTCTACCTCGAGTGTCTCTCCGTCTCGCACCAGCTGAGCAGCTCGTCGACGAGTCCGTGGTGGCCCGACGGCGCCGCCACCCGTTTCCTCGTGCTCGCCGCCGTCGCCGCGTGGAGTCTGCGGCTCTCGACGCACCTGGCGCTACGCCAACGCGGCTCGAAGGAAGACTCGCGCTACGTGACGATCATGAAGGGCGCCAACGGTCGTCGCGAGACCTTCTACGCCCTGAAGAAGATCTACGGACTCCAGGGCCTGCTGATCTGGTTCGTCGCGCTTCCTCTGCAGCTCATTGCCTTCAGTGACTCCTTCGACGGACTGGCCGTCGTCGGACTGGTCCTCGTCGCGATCGGGGTCTACTTCGAAGCGGTCGGCGACGAGCAACTTCGTCGCTTCATCAAGAACCCCGCCAACGCCGGCACCACGATGAATCGCGGACTCTGGCGCTACACCCGTCACCCCAACTACTTCGGTGACGCGGTGGTCTGGTGCGGTTTCTACGTCGTCGCGCTCTCGTGCCCGGGCGGCGTGCTCACTATCCTCTCGCCGCTCACGATGATCTGGCTGCTGACGTCATTGTCGGGAACGCCGATGCTCGAGCGAAAGCTCTCTTCGACCCGAAAGGGCTACGAAGCGTACGTCGCGACGACCAGCTCGTTCATTCCCCGACCACCGAAGAGGCCCACGCCGCCGGACCGTTCGTTCGAGCAGCGGCCCTGACGCACCGCGCATCCTCAGCCAGTTCGTCGCGCGCGACGCGAGCCGCGGGTAATCGCAGCCAAGCATTTCCGTGACACCGAACCCTCGGTCGTAGTCGCGCGGGAACAACGGCAGATCATTCGCGAACGAGCAACTCCGTGAACATCTTGAGAATCATGACGTCCCAATCGGCCTGGGGAATCGGATCCACCGAGACGTCGTCCAGGTTCCGACCGAAGACGAGAGCGAGGAAGAAGACCGCGATGGCATTGGCGGGAATATCCGGGCGGACCCAGCCCTGATCCTGACCGTGCCGCACCAATTCCGTCAGGTCGACCGTCAGATCCGATTGTATTTTGCCAACCAACTTGCGAAGTTCTGGCCGCGTGATCGCGGCGGCGACGATGCGCACCCTGCGAGCCCGGCGACTCGAGCGTTCCTCCCCCGCGGCCAGGGCCACCAGCAACGGTTGCATCGCCTCGACGTACTCCTTCAACGACGAGGCCGTCTCACTGATGTTGCGGATCGCCGCGATGTCCTCATTGACCAATCCGATGAACATCCATTCGTACGCGGCGTCGATGACGCCCTCACGCGAACCGAAGTGGTGGTAGACCGAGCCGTAGTTGACCCCGGTCGCCTCACAGATCTCGGGGATACGAATGAGCGACTCATCGCCGTGATCGAGTCGTTCGATCACGGCGTCAAGAACCGCCTGCATGACTGGGGTGGAACGATTTTGTTTCGTCACCATTCGATAAAGACTCGTTCCTTCGTTTTGTTCAATTATGCGCAACAACGACTGCTCCTCACTCTAAACACCGCGAAGTGAGCGAATCAAATAAGAGCTCGCTCAGCGTCTGTTCCGATCGCGCCGTGGCGATGTCCTTGGTCGCACGACGACGTGCGGGAATCGAACGGAACGATCAGTGTCTCAGCGATCGTGACGTGAACGACGCCGTCGTCGTTCACCCGATCTTTCGTTGACGAGTAGAGATTCCGCCGTGAATTCGTGTCGTCGAAGGTCACGACCGGCGAAGTGGCGAAGGTACTGCCTACCGGTCAATCGAGATTCAAGAGCCCGGCGAAAAGTGCGGTCACCATGACGTTCCAGTCATCTTGGTGAATTGGAGTGACCGAGACGTCGTCAAGGGTTCTCCCGAAGATCACCGCCTGAACGAGGACCGCGATGGCGTTGGCCGGAATGTCCTTGCGCAACCATCCCCGGTCCTGACCGTACTGGGCGACGCCAAGCAGCTCCTTGGTGACGCTGGCTTGGGCCGTGCCGATGAGCTGGCGCAGCCCGGGTCGGGTGAGTGCCGCGGCGACGATGCGTACCCGTCGGGCGCGCCGGGCCCGGCGCTCTTCGTCGGCGGCGAGCCTCGAGAGCAGCGGTTGCATCGCGACGACGAACTCTTCGAGACTGTTCGCCGTTTCACTGACCGATTGCAAGGTGGCGATGTCCTCGCTCACCATTGTCGTGAACATCATCTCGTACGCGGCGTCGATCACCCCGTCGCGGGAACCGAAATGATGGTAAACCGAGCCGTAGTTGACCCCGGTCGCTTCGCATATCTCCGGTATACGAATGAGGCTCTCGTCGCCGTCGTTTAAGCGCTCAATGACCGCCTCCAGGACGGTTCTCATTACTGGTGCGGAGCGGCTCTGTTTCGTCACCATTCGATATAGATTCGCGCTTCCTGATTTAGATAATTTGTTGAAACCAACGTAGGACTCCACTCTAAACAGCAGCACACGCGCGAATCAAATAAAGGTCATACCCATAGGGTGAACTGGTCATTCCCCCGTCAGGAGAGCCGTTGTCCGATCACAGCCCCCTGGAGCCCGCGATCGTCAGAGCTGGCATCGTGGTGGTTCTCGGAACGATCATGTCGATTCTCGACACCACCATCGTCGCCGTGGCCCTGCACACGCTCAGTGGGGACTTCCACGTCAACGTCGCCACCATCCAATGGGTGACGACCGGGTACCTGTTGTCGCTCGCCGTCGTGATCCCGGTGTCGGGTTGGGCGGTACACCGATTCGGCGCCAAGCCCGTGTACATGATCTCGCTCGCGTGCTTCGTCGTGGGTTCGGCGCTCTGCGGTGTCGCCTGGTCGGCCACGAGTCTGATCTTCTTTCGCGTCCTCCAAGGCGTCGGCGGCGGGATGATCATGCCGGTCGGTCAGTCGATCATGGCCCGAGCGGCCGGTCCGCAACGCATGGGCCGCGTGATGGGCATCATCGGGGTCCCCCAGCTACTCGGACCCATCCTCGGACCGGTCTTGGGCGGCGTCATTGTCTCCAACACCTCTTGGCGCTGGATCTTCTTCGTGAACGTGCCGATCGGACTGGTGGCCCTGTGGTTGTCGCGCACCTATCTGATCAAGAGCCCGGGCGACCGCGCGCACCGCTTCGACCTGCTCGGCTTCCTGCTCTTGTCGCCGGGACTGGCGCTGATCGTCTACGGGCTCTCCGAGGTGGGCACCGTGGGTGGATTCCGGGGCGCGTCGGTATGGGACAGCCTGATCGGCGGCGTCGTGCTGAGTGCCCTGTTCGTGGTGCGATCGATCAGGGCCCCCGAGCCGCTGATCGAGATGCGGCTCTTCAAGGACCGCACGTTCTCGGTCTCCTCCATTGGTATCTTCCTCACGGGCGCGACGCTCTACGGCACGATGTTCCTCTTGCCCTTCTACTACCAGATCGTGCGGGGAGATCCCGCCTGGAAGGCCGGTCTGTTGATGGCTCCCCAGGGCATCGGCGCCGCGATGGTGATGCGTTACGCCGGTGCACTGTCGGACCGGCGCGGACCGCGCTACGTCGCCGCCGTGGGTATGTCGCTGCTGGCGCTGGGCACGCTGGTGTACACCAGTGTCACCGCCACCAGTAGCTACGTCCTTCTCGCGGGCGCGCTGTTCGTTCGAGGTATCGGCCTCGGCTTTGGCATGATGCCCGTCTTCGCCGCTTCGTACCGCAATCTCACCCACGCCGACGTTCCCAAGGCCACGTCCGCGACGAGCATCGTTCGCCAAATTGGAGGGTCGCTCGGCGTCGCCATCTTCGCCGTCGTCCTGCAGACCCAGATCGCGCAGCGCTTTCCGACGACGGGAGCCGAGTTGCAGTCGGGACTGATCCGGCCCACGCTGCACGATCTGCAAAGTATTGCGGGCGCGTTTCGACACTCGTTTTGGTGGTCGTTCGGTACCTGCGTGCTCGCCATCGTCCCCGCCCTCTTCTTGCCCAACACGGGCGTCGCCAAACCGACCTCGTTCGCGGAGATTCTCGAGTCCTCCGCCGACTAGTGACGACTCCGTAGAGGACTCATTCGCGCACTCGCGACCACGAGGACCAACGTCACAGGCTGCAGCGGTGACCCCGTCCCTAGGATGAACACCGTGAGTGAAACGAGGTTGAGTGAACCGGACGCGAGCGCGCCGTCGGTCATTCTCACCAAAGATCTCACGAAGGTCTACGGCGGGGCGGACTTTCGAGCAGTGGACGAACTCAATCTCTCGGTGGAGACCGGCGAGATATTCGGACTGCTCGGTCCCAACGGCGCGGGCAAGACCACGGTCGCCGGGATGCTCACGACGAGAGTCATACCGACGTCGGGCACGGCGCACGTCGCCGGTGTCGACGTAATAGCCCATCCGGCCGTCGCGAAGCAGTTCATCGGGGTCGTGTCCCAGACGAACACACTCGACCGTCAACTCACGGTGTGGGAGAACCTTTACTTCCACGGTCGCCTCTTCGGCATGGGCGCCAGTGATTCGCGCCAGACGGCCGACCGACTACTCGAGCAGTTCCAGTTGGCGAGATGGGCCAAGGCCTCGGTCTACGCGCTGTCCGGCGGCATGGCCCAGCGCCTCATGGTCGCGCGGTCCATCTTTCACCGACCCGCGGTCCTCTTCATGGACGAACCAACCGCCGGACTCGATCCGCAGAGTCGATTGGCCCTGTGGGAGATCCTCGAACAACTCAATGGGGAGGGACAGACCATCCTCTTGACGACGCACTACATGGAAGAGGCCGACCAACTCTGTGACCGCGTCGCGATCATGGATCACGGGAAGATCCTCGCTCTCGACACGCCCGCGGGGCTCAAGCGCTCGGTGGGCATCGATACCATCGTCACCGTCAGGGCCTCGGGCGACCAGGAGAAACTCGCGGCCACCCTCGAGGCGGGCGTGCCAGGCATTCGCGCCAGCCGCCTCACCGACAAGGGTGTCGAACTCCACGTGAGTGGCGCCGACCGCCTGCTCGCGCGGGTGATCAGCGCCGCCGAAGACGGGGGCTTCCAGGTCGCCGACCTCGCCGTGGCGGAGCCCTCGCTCGAAACGGTCTTCATCAGCCTGACCGGAAAGGAGCTGCGCGACTCGTGATCACAACACCCACGACGCCCGCGGCGCACATCTCGATCGGCCCGCGCCGTTCCCCGTTCGCCGCGAGTCGCTCCGCCCTGGGCGCACTGTTACTTCGCGACGTGGTGGTCTTGAAGAAGGACGCCGCGATCTTCGTTCTGCGCACCATCGTCCAGCCCTTTCTCCTCTGCTTCGTCTTCCTCTTCGTCTTTCCCAAGATCGGACAGTCCGTGGGCGGCGGCGCCTCGGGTGCACAGAGCGTCTTCGCCACGGTGCTCGTCGCGGGTGTCGTCGGGATCTCGATCATGTTCCAGGGCGTTCAGTCCGTGGCGCTGCAGATGTCCCAAGAGTTCGGATTCACCCGCGAAATAGAAGACCGCGTCCAGGCTCCGTGCCCGATCTGGCTCGTCGCGTTCGAAAAAGTCGTCTCGGGTGCCTTGCAAGGTCTCATCTCGGCGACGCTGGTCCTGCCGATCGCCTACTTCGTCCACGCCAAGGGGGTTGAAGCGAACATCTCGCCCCACTGGTTCGTGATCGTAACGATGGTCCCGCTCGCCTGCGTCGCGATGGGTTCGCTCGGACTGGTGCTGGGCACGAGTTTCGAACCGCGCAATATCGGCCTGATGTTCGGATTCGTCATCCTGCCCATCACGTTTCTCGGGGGGACGTACTACGAATGGACTCGTCTCGCACCGGTCAAGCTCGGCTCGTGGCACTGGTTGCAGACCATCGTCTTGATCAATCCGCTGTTGTACGTGAACGAAGGCATGCGTGCCGCCTTCACGGACGTTCCGCACATGCACCTCTACATCGTCTATCCGGTCCTCGT
>DAIOEY010000003.1:0-37319 GCA_036745995.1 Acidimicrobiales bacterium
CCTCGTTAAAGGGTCTCTATGGTTGATAGTCGTTTTTCTCTGCTGGGTCGTGATATGGCTGTCGACCTCGGAACGGCCAACACGCTGGTGTACGTGAGGGGCCGCGGGATCATTTTGAACGAGCCCTCGGTCGTCGCGATCGACATCCGGGACGGCAAGCCACTCGCCGTAGGCGCCGAAGCGAAGCGGATGATCGGCCGAACACCGAGCAACATCCAGGCGATCCGCCCCTTGAAGGACGGTGTCATCGCCGACTTCGAAATCTGCGAGAAGATGCTGCGCTACTTCATTCACCGCGTGCACCAGCGCCGTTTCGCCAAGCCCCGGATGGTCATCTGCGTCCCGTCGGGCATCACCGGCGTCGAGCAGCGCGCGGTGATGGAGGCCGCCGAGTTCGCCGGCGCGCGCAAGGCGTACATCATCGAAGAGCCCATGGCCGCCGCGATCGGTGCCGGACTGCCGATTCACGAGCCGAGCGGCAACATGGTCGTCGACATCGGCGGCGGAACGACCGAGGTCGCGGTCATCTCACTCGGCGGCATCGTCACCAGTCAGTCGATCCGCGTCGGTGGCGACGAACTCGACGAAGCGCTTATGGCGTTCGTGAAGAAAGAGTTCCAGCTGGCCCTCGGTGAGAGGACCGCTGAGGAGATCAAGATCCAGTTGGGCTCGGCGTACCCGCTCGAGCAAGAGCTGCGCGCCGAGATCCGTGGTCGCGACCTCGTGACGGGTTTGCCCAAGACCGTTATCATCTCGACCGAGCAGATCCGACACGCGCTCGAAGAACCCGTGCAGGCGATCGTCGACGCGGTGAAGGTGACCCTCGACCGCACGCCACCGGAACTCTCCTCGGACCTCATGGAACAAGGGATCGTCCTCACGGGTGGGGGAGCGTTGCTGCACGGGATCGCGGCTCGACTCGAGTTCGAGACCAACATGCCCATCATCGTGGCCAATGATCCCCTGAACTGCGTGGCGCTCGGCAGTGGCATGTGCCTTGAAGAGCTCGATACCTTCTCGCGCATGTTAAAGACCAGCCCTTCGCGTTAATCCGTGGCCACGAACCGTTCGCGGCGGCGTCTCTGGACCTTCGGCGTCATCGCGACACTGGTCGTGACGCTGCTGTACCTCACGGGCGGTGTCGTGTCGGGCCTGCGCGGCGCGGCCAACCTGGTGGTGACGCCCTTCAGCTGGACGATCAACGTGATCGCCCGACCGATCGGACACCTGCTCTCCGGAGCCGTCAACTACAGCGACGTCGTCGCCCAGAACCAGCGTCTTCGCTACGAACTGGGTCAGGCGGAACTGAAGAACAAAGAGAACTGGGCCCTGCAGCGCCAACTCCACGAGATGACCACCCAGTTGCACGTCCCCTTCGTGGGCTCGCTCACGATGGTCGCGGCGCAAGTGACCACGATCTCACCGACCAGTTTCGCCGCCACCGTCGACATCTCCAAGGGCCGTGACGACGGAGTCCTCGTCGGCATGCCGGTCGTCGCCAACGGCGGCGTGATCGGCAGCGTCATCTCGACGACGCCGCACGGCGCCACGGTGCGCCTCGTCAGCGACGTGAACTCGAGCATTGGCGTGACCTTCGGACACGGAACAACGACGCTTATCGTCAGCGGCCGCGGCGTCAACAATGGTCTCAGTGCCGCCTCGGTGCCGCTCACGACGGCCATATCGGCGGGCACGATTCTCAGCACGGACGGTCTCGCCGGCGGGCTGTATCCTCCGGGCCTGCCCGTCGCGCGCGTGAGTCAGGTGAAGTTGACCCCAGGTGCGCCGACGTACAACGTGACCTTGCAACCGAGTGCCGACCTTCGCCATCTGCTCTACGTGGACGTGATCCTGTGGGAGCCCTCCACGTGAGGCGAGCCCTCGTCCCCGTCACGCTCGTGACGCTGATCGTGGTGGGATTCCAGTTGGCGATCTTCTCCACCCTGCGCTTCGAGGGCGTGGTCGTCATGTTGGTGTGGTTGTGGCCACTGTGCGTGGGTCTGGCGGGTTACACCTCGCTCGCGCTCAGTGCCGCGCTCGTTGCCGGGCTCTTCTTTGACACGCACGCGGCAACGCCGTTCGGGCTCACCGCGGGTGTCGGGTTGCTGCTCGCGTACGCCGCGTCGCGTCTCGGTCGCGAAGGCGTGGGTGACCTCGACTCGGCGGCGTGGTGGGTCACGCCGCTGCTGGGCGCACTCGGCGGCTTCTGCGCACCGCTGCTCTACACGTTCCTCGGATTCTTCACCTTGAATTTCGGTCTTTGGCGCGGCAGCCTTCTCGACGCGATGGTCGTCAACGCGGTGGCGTTCTTTCTCCTGGCTCGCCCCTTCACTCGCGTGGCCCGATCCATCAGCGGCGTGCGTGAACGGGCACGTCGATGAAGGGGTCGTGGCGCGATCGTCCGACGGGATCGCTCTTCTCGCGTCTGTGGCGTCCGTGGGTGTCGCTCAACCCCTTTCGTGGTCGTGGACGAACGATCAACGAGTCCAAACCCGTCGGCATTCGCGACCTCGTCGCGGCGCCCGAGGAGATCCAACACCGACCCGAGCGGCGTTGGCGCATCATCGGGGGCTTCTTTCTCCTGTTGTTCATCCTGCTGATCGCGCGGCTCTTCATCCTTCAGGTCCTTGAGTACAAGACCTCCGTCGCGGTCGTTCGATCGAACTCGCTACGCGTGAGCACGATTCCCGCGCCGCGCGGTTACGTCCTCGACCGCAACGGGCGCCCGCTCGTGTCGAACGTGACGACGACCGAAGTCCAGCTCTCGCGCGCCGAGGCCGCGCTCGATCCCTCAATCAAGGGAGCACTCTCGTCCCTGACCGGCCTCACGGTCAACCAGATCAACGCCGACCTCAATAATCTGCAGTACGACCCGTACCAACCCGCACCGATCCTGGCGAACGCGCCGGCGAGCGTCGTGGAGTTCATTCGCCTGCACCCCAAGGAGTTCCCGGGGGTCT
Organism: Acidimicrobiales bacterium; assembly: GCA_036745995.1. Classification (GTDB taxonomy): domain Bacteria; phylum Actinomycetota; class Acidimicrobiia; order Acidimicrobiales; family RAAP-2; genus RAAP-2. The sequence continues at coordinate 2,961 of DAIOEY010000003.1, forward strand.
CGGTGCTCGACGTGTCGACGCGCACGTACCCCAATGGCGGCAACGTCGGATCCCAGGTACTCGGCTACGTCGGGCCGATCACCGGCTACGAGATCGCCGCGCACCCGAACCAGGGCTACCAGACGGACTCCCAGATCGGCAAGACCGGTATCGAGTCGTACTACGAGCAGTACCTGCGCGGGCACGACGGCACGAGGACACTTGAGGTGAACGCCTTCGGCAACATCCTGGGGGCGATTCACACGACCCCGCCGATCGCCGGCGACTCGGTGGTGCTCAACATCGACGAGGGACTCCAGCAAGCGCTTGACGGGTACCTCGCCCACGACATCCTCGCCGATCGCCTGTCGACCGACCCGCGCTCGGGCAATCACCCACCCGCGCCCAACGGCGCCGCGATCGTGCTCGATCCCAACACCGGCGCGGTACTGGCGATGTCGAGTTATCCCTCCTTCAACCTCAACTCGTTCGTGAACGGACTCTCCAACGCCACCTTCCACCAGTTGCTGAAAGTCGGCGCCTTCAACAACTACGCGATCCAGGGTCTCTACACGCCCGGCAGTACCTTCAAGATGATTTCGGCGACCGCGCAGATGCAGACGGGGATCCTCTCGCCCAACGCGACCGTGGACGACACCGGGGCGTTCAAAGTGCCGAACTGTCTGTCGGGCCATCAGTGCATCTTTCACGACGACGAGACCTCGGGCGCGGGGTACATCAACCTCCCGCTCGCGCTCACCAAGTCGTCGGACTACTACTTCTACAACCTCGGCTACCTCTTCTGGTCCCAGACGGGACGTTACGGTGAGACCCCGATACAGAACGTGGCCGCGCAGTACGGCCTGTCGTCTTACACCAACGTCGATCTTCCCAACGAGGACGTCGGTCGGGTTGACTCACTGGCGGTTCGCCGCCAGTTGCACGCGGCGGCGCCCAAGGCGTTCCCCTACGTCACCTGGTACACCGGCGACAACCTCGAGATGGCCTTCGGACAGGGCACGACGGCGTTGACGCCCATCGCCTTGGCGAACGCGTACGCGACCTTCGCCAACGGCGGCACCCGGTACAAGCCCCAGGTCGCCGCGGCCGTGCTCGACGCGCACGGCAACGTCATCCAGCGCTACGCGCCGCGCGTGGTGGGCCACGTCGCGCTACCTCCGCGCGTGCGCAATCCGATCCTCCAGGGACTCACCGGCGTCGTCGAGAGTCCCGAGGGAACGGCCTACGGCACGTTCCACAGCATCGTGAACTTCTCCCTGGCGTCCTTTCCCATCGCGGGAAAGACCGGGACCGCGAGCAACGCGGGCAGTAAAGAGCCGAATTCGTGGTTCGTGGGATTTGGCCCGACGACCCATCCCAAGTACGTCGTGCTCTGCGTGATCGCCCAGGGTGGCTACGGTGCCGACGCCGCCGCGCCGGTCGTCGCCGAGGCTTTCAACTATCTGGTCGCCCACCCGATCAAACCCGTGACTTTGAAGGCCCACCTGACCGCGCCGGTGACCCACAGGACCACGACCACGCTTTCGAGCAAGAAGTCGGGCTAGGGCGACGCGCCGAGTAGCCTGTAAGACGTTGGGCGCAGTTGTGCAGAATGTACGGTGCGCGAGAAGAACGCCTCGGGGACGCGGTGCAACGGCACTCTGTCCTTGAACGCATTGAGGACACAGCGTGGTACACGACAGGGGAGTCACCGCACTATTGGTGATGGTCCTCGTCCTGTTCGCCACCGTCCGACCCACCAACATCTCTTCATCCTCAAGCGACGTCGTGAGCAAGGCTCGACGCGCCTTCACCCGCAGTGGTAGTGCCGTGCACTACGTCCCCACCCCCAAGAACGCAAGGAGTACCCGTCGTGATCGACGAAACCAACAACCAATCGGCAGTACCGTCTAGTCCCCGTATTGGCGACACCCGACCTGCACCTCAGATAGGCGACACCCGTCCGGGCAGCGCTTCGACGCCCCCGGTCTCATCCAACGGTGGTTCCAACAACGCCGGCGGCGGCCAGAACCGTCGTCGACGCGGCGGTCGAGGCCGCGGTAGCGGCGGATCGGGCGGCGGCCAAGGCAACCAGTCGCGTTCCAACGCCCCTCGAAGTGCCGACACGCCGGTCGAGGCCTCCGCGCCCGAGGGCGCGTCGGACGGCGGCGGCGCGCGGGCGAAGGCCCGCAAGCGCCGCGGTGGCGAACGACGCACCCGTGCCCAGGGCCGTTACCTGATGTGCGTGCACGCCACCCGCGAGGCGACGCACATCGCCACGCTCGAGGGCCGCTCGATGGTCGAGTACACCGTCGCCAAGGCCGCCGACGAGACCAACCAGATTGACGGCAACATCTACGTCGGGCGCATCCAGAACGTGCTGCCCGGCATGGAACTGGCCTTCGTCGACATCGGCATCCCGAAGAACGCGGTGCTCTACCGCGGCGACGTCTCCTACGACCGTGACGAGGTCGACGGTGGACCGTCGAACGACAAGCGCATCGAGGAGATGATCAGATCCGGTCAGACCATCATCTGCCAGGTCACGAAGAACGCCATCGGTGCCAAGGGCGCGCGACTGACCCAGGAGGTCTCGATCCCCGGACGTTTCGCGGTGCTGGTACCGAACTCGTCGACGATCGGCATCTCCAAGCGACTGCCCGACGGAGAACGCCGCCGACTTCGAAAGATCATCGACGAGGTCAAGCCCGAGCGCCACGGCATCATCATCCGCACCGCGGCCGAAGGCGTGACCGCCGACGACCTGGCCCGCGACGTCACCTCACTCGCCGAGAAGTGGGCCGCCATCGAGGCCGAGGTCGCCAAGTCCAACCAGCCGCGTCTCGTCTATCGCGACCTCGACCTCGCCGTGCGCGTCCTGCGCGAGGAGTTGAACGACGATTACCGCGGCGTCATCATCGACGACCTCGAACTCTACGAGAAGGTTCGCGAGTACGTCCTCGCGGTCAACCCCGAGCTCGCGGACCGCATCGAGTACTACGACCGCGCCGTCGAGGATCTGCCGCTCTTCGAGCGCTACTTCGTGCACGAGCAGTTGCACCGGGCCCTCGATCGCAAGGTCTTCCTGCCCTCGGGCGGTTCGCTCATCATCGAGCGCACTGAGGCGTTGACCGTCGTCGACGTGAACACGGGCAAGAACGTGGGCACGACCAACCTGGAAGAGACCGTCTTTCGCAACAATCTCGAGGCGGCCGAAGAGGTGGCGCGCCAACTGCGACTGCGCGACATCGGCGGCATCATCGTGATCGACTTCATCGACATGGAGCCCAAGGTCAACCGTGAGGCGGTCGCCTCCGCGCTGCGTCAAGCCCTCTCGCGTGACAAGACGCGCACCCAGGTGTTCGACATCTCCGAACTCGGACTCGTTGAAATGACGCGCAAGAGGGTGAACGAGGGGCTCCTCGAGTCCGTCTCGAGCGTCTGCACGGTCTGTGACGGACGTGGCTTCGTCGTCGCGACCGGGCTCTAGGGCGTACCGGGACCCGAGTCGTATCGGCTACTATAGAAACCCTATGTACGCCGTTATCCGAGTAGGCACATCCCAAGAGCGCGTCACCGAGGGCCAAGTGGTCCGCGTTGATCTGCGCCCCGAAGAGGTTGGCGCCGATGTCCAGTTCGTCCCCGTGCTGTTGGTTGATGGGGACAAGGTCGTGGCCGGGCCGGCGCTGAAGGGCGCCACCGTCACCGCCACGATCATCGGCGACGAGAAGGGTCCCAAGATCCGCGCGATCACCTACAAGTCGAAGGCCAACCAGCGCAAGCGGTGGGGACACCGTCAGAAGTACTCGACCGTCGAGATCACCAAGATTTCGGCCAAGGCCTAAGGAGCACCATGTCAAAGACGAAAGGCGGCGGTTCCACTCGAAACGGTCGTGATTCCAATGCGCAGCGCCTTGGGGTCAAGACCTTCGACGGCACGGCCGTGAAGTCCGGCAGTATCATCATCCGCCAGCGCGGCACCCTGTTTCACCCGGGGCGTAACGTCGGCATCGGCAAGGATGACACGCTGTTCGCGCTCGCTGAAGGAACCGTGAAATTTGGCTTCCGAGGCGGCCGGAAACTAGTTGACGTTCTCGTTGACTGAGTTTTCCTCCTAAAACGAGAAACCCCCGGGCGCGAGCCCGGGGGTTTCTCGTTTCTTGGCGGAACTACATGCCTTTGACTGCCTTTTTAAAGGTTGAGCCAATGGAAACCTTCGGAGCCTTGGAGGCCTTCACCTGAATGGCTTCGCCGGTCTGAGGATTACGGGCCGTGCGCGCCTTGCGGTCGACACGCTCGAACGACAGGAAGCCCGAAAGGACGATCTTCTCACCATTCGATACGTTCTTCACGACGACGTCCTCAAAGGCCTTCAGGACCTCAGCTACCGTGCTCTTCGTCGCGCCACTCTCGGCAACAATTGCGTCTACTAACTCGGCCTTGTTCACCGGTCGACTCCTTACTCTTCGTTGAAACGGACTGGGAGTTTTCCCAGTAACCACGGCCATCTTTATCGCAAAACTAAGGAAAATTGGGGATTTCTCCTAAGTTTTCGTGAAGAGTCGCACGATCGTTTTCGCAAAATACCTGATGGCTACCACTTTTGACCCGAACGTCGTCTCGCCGGGGCCCGTGCAGACTCCTACGATGGGCCCGTGAACTCTTTAAATCGACAGAAACTGGCCTCTTTGGTGACCGCCGAGAACCGACGATACGAGCAGGAACACCCCCGCTCGCGGGCCCTGCACGAAGGAGCCGAGCATTTGTTCGCCCGGGTGCCCATGACCTGGATGAACAAGTGGGCTGGAGGCTTCCCGCTCGGCTTTGCAGAGGCCCATGGGGCCACCGTCGTCGACCTCGACGGCCACGAACTCACCGACTTCGCGCTCGGCGACACGGGCGCGATGGCCGGTCATTCGCCCGAAGCGCTCGTTCGTGCGACGCGACAGCGTCTCGAGGTCCAGGGCGGCGTGACGACGATGCTGCCGACCGAGGACGCTGAGTGGGTCGCGGGCGAGTTGGCGCGGCGATTTTCGTTGCCGAAATGGTCGTTCACGCTGTCGGCCACCGACGCCAACCGTTGGCTGCTGCGACTGGTCCGACTGGTGACCAAGCGGCCGAAGATCCTCGTCTTTTCCTACTCGTATCACGGATCGGTGGATGAGACGTTCGTCGTACTCGACGAGCGGGGTCGCCCCGTATCGCGTCCGGGCAACGTCGCGCCGGCCGTCGATCCGACGTCGACGACGCGGGTCGTTGAATTCAACGATCTCGGTGCCCTCGAGCGCGAGCTGGCCCACGGCGACGTCGCGGCGGTGCTGACCGAGCCGGCGCTGACCAACATCGGTATCGTGCTCGCGCTGCCCGGGTTCTTGGAGGGCGTGCGCGAACTCTGTGACGCGACGCGCACCCTGTTGATCCTCGACGAGACGCACACGTTCTCGGCGGGACCCGGTGGGGCGACGCGTCGGTTTGGCCTGAAGCCCGACGCCGTGACGATCGGCAAGTCGCTCGGTGGCGGCGTCGCCTGCGGCGCCTACGGTCTGAGCGCGGCGTTGGCCGATCGGGTCCTCTCGTCGCTCGCCGGCGGCGCGGACATCGTCGACGTCGGTGGTGTCGGCGGCACGCTCGCGGGCAACGCGATGAGCCTCGCCGCGATGCGCGCGGTCTTGGGCGAGGTCTTGACCGACGACGCCTTTGGTCCCATGGAGCAACTCGCGAGCGTCTTCGCCGCTGGCGTGCAGGACGTGATCGACCGTTACGAGTTGGCCTGGTCGGTGAGCCAGTTGGGGGCGCGTTGCGAGTACCGTTTCGCGAGTCCCGCGCCGGTGAACGGTGGCGCGTCCGCGCGAAGCGCCGACGCGTTGCTCGAGGAGTATCTGCACCTCTATCTCGTCAACCGGGGCGTTCTCTTGACGCCCTTTCACAACATGGCCCTCACGTGCCCCGCCACGACCCTCGCCGACGTGCAGCGCCACCAGGGCGTCTTCGAGATCGCGGTCGACTCGCTCTTCTCCTAGGAGCGGGGCCATTTCGGGCCGGCCCGTAGGATACGGGGGTGTCTTCCTTCGTCGATTCCGCTCAACTGCACGCCAAAGCCGGCGACGGCGGGGCCGGCTGCGTGAGTTTTCGCCGTGAGGCCCACGTCGCCAAAGGGGGGCCCGACGGCGGCGACGGCGGCAAGGGCGGCGACGTCTGGCTCGTCGCGGACAACAACCAAGCGTCGCTCCTGGGCTTTCGTGACCACCCGTTTCGACGCGCCACCGACGGCCAACACGGCACGTCGAAGCGCCAGCACGGATCGGGAGGCAAGGACACCACGGTGATCGTGCCGGTCGGCACGGTCGTCTTCAGCCGCGAAGGTGAACAACTCGTCGACCTCTCGGGTCCCGGCGATCGCTGGCTCGCGGCCGAGGGCGGTCTCGGCGGGGCCGGGAACGCCCGATTCCTCTCCAATCAGCGCCGCGCGCCGGCCTTCGCCGAGCAGGGCGAGGTCGGACAGGAGCGGTGGTACAACCTCGAATTGAAGCTTCAGGCCGACGTGGCGCTGATCGGTTTTCCCAACGTGGGTAAATCCACGCTGATCTCGAGGGTGTCCGCGGCGCGCCCGAAGATCGCGGACTATCCCTTCACGACCCTCGTGCCGAATCTCGGCGTCGTGCGGGTCGGCGTGCGCTCGGGGCGTCCGAGCGACGCCACCGAGTTCGTCATGGCCGACGTCCCGGGTCTCATCGAGGGTGCGGCGGAGGGTCGGGGCCTCGGCCACGATTTTCTGCGCCACGTCGAGCGCGCCCGCGTGCTCTGCGTGTTGCTCGACCTCTCCGAGCTCGCGCCCTTCGGCCCCGAAGAGCAACTCAAGATCCTGCTGCGCGAACTCGGCGACTACCAGGCGGACCTGCTGGAGCGCCCGCGCGTCATCGTCGGCTCCAAGGGTGACGTTGCCGCGTACGAGATGGAGGGCGTGGCGACGATCTCGTCGGTGACGGGCGAGGGGATTGATGATCTCGTCTCGACGCTGGCCCAACTCGTGGTGCAGGTGCGCCGCGACGAGGCGGTGCAGCTCGATCACTCGGTCGTTGTCCACAAGCCACTGCCCGACGAGATCACGGTCGAGCGACAGGGCGAGAGCGGTTGGCTCGTGGGCGGGCGCCCCGCGCTGCGCGCCGTGCGCTTCCAAGACCTCACCGACGACGAGGCACTCGCCGAGATCGTCCGCCGACTGCGTGCGCTGGGCGTCGACCGAATCCTCACCCGTGCAGGCGTGCGTGACGGTGACGTCGTCAACGTGGGCCCGCTCTCGTTCGAGTGGTGGCGCGACGAGGTCGGCGCCGGGCTCGATCGTGGTGACCACCACCGCGCGACGCGTCGTGAACGACTGGCCCGACATGGACGACTCAACCTGGGAGACGACGATGGCGACGCGTAGCGTGGTCGTCAAGGTCGGCACGACCTCGGTCACCGATGAGAGTGGGGGCGTCGACTACGCGGTGCTCGTGAACATCGCCGACGACGTCGTCGCGCTGCGCGCGCAAGGCTGGACGGTCGTCGTCGTGACGTCCGGCGCGATCACCGCCGGGTGGAGTGAAGTGGGCAAGGGCCGCACGAGACCGACGGACGCGGTGACCCTGCAGGCCGTCTCGGCGGTCGGTCAGCCCCTGCTGATGCAGGCGTGGCGCAACGCCTTTGGCGAACTGGGCGTCGCGGTCGGACAGGTGCTGCTCGCGCCACTGGACTTCTCGCACCGCGGTCAGTACCTGCACGCGCGCGGGACCCTCGAGGCGCTGAGGGGATTGGGCGTCGTCGCGATCGTCAACGAGAACGACGCGGTCGCCGACGAGGAGATCCGCTTCGGCGACAACGACCGTCTCGCGGCGCTGGTCGCGAACCTGGTCGGGGCGTCACACCTGGTGTTGCTGACCGACACCGAGGGTCTGCTCACCGCGGATCCGCGGATCGATCCGTCCGCGACGTTGATTGAAGAGGTGACGTCCTTTGACGTCGAGTTGTTGAAGGTGGCCGGTTCGATGCGTTCGGGCGTCGGCAGCGGCGGCATGGCGTCGAAACTGACGGCCGCGCGCATGGCCACCTGGTCGGGAGTCACCACGGTGATCGCGCCCGCGCGCGCGAGCGGGCCGCTTCGCCACGCGCTCGAAGAGACGCCGGGCTTTGGCACCACGTTCCATCCTCGCAGCGAACGGCTGTCGGCGCGAAAGGCCTGGATCGCGTTCGCGGTGGCGAGTCGCGGGTCGCTGGGTATCAATCAGGGCGCGCTCGAGGCGCTCGAACATCACGGCCGCAGTCTGCTGCGTGTAGGAGTCGAGGCCCACGAGGGATCGTTCGTCGAGGGCGACGCCGTCGAGATCAAGGGCCCCGACGGTCAGGTGATCGCCAAGGGACTGGTGCGCGTGAACGCGGAATCGTTCAATGAGGGCGACGACGTGTGCGTGCACCGCGACGATCTCGTCCTGCTTCGTCGGGTCTAACGTCGCTCCGTTACGCTGGATTGATGACCACGGATGAATTGGCGGCGCAAGGTCGCCGTGTTCGACAGGCCGCCGCGGCCGTCGCCCAGGCGACCGATGAGCAGCGTCGCGCGGTACTGCGCCACGTCGCGGACCGACTCGAGAGTGACCGCGACGAGTTGTTGGCCGTGAACGCCCGGGAGGTCGCGGCGTACAAGGAGGACGGACCCGGTCGGGACCGCCTCACCTTGACGCCGGCGCGCGTGGACGCCATGGCCCAGGCACTGCGCGAGATCGCGCAGGCCCCCGACCCGCTCTTCGAGGTGGTCGACCGTGACACGCGTCCCAACGGCCTGCGGGTCGAGCGGCTGCGCGTCCCCCTCGGGGTGATCGGCGTGGTCTACGAGAACCGTCCGAACGTGACCAGCGACGTCGCGGGACTGTGCGTGAGAAGCGGCAACGCCGCGTACCTTCGAGGGTCGTCCTCGGCGATGGCGACCAACGAGTTCATCGTCTCGATCTGGCGTGACGCGCTCGAGAAAGAGGGATTGCCGAGCGACGCCGTCGCGCTCGTCCAAGACGCTTCCCACGAGGCCGCGACCGCCTTCATGCAGATGACCGACGTGCTGGACTGTCTTATCCCACGAGGCGGACCCAGTCTCATCGCCGCGATGCGCGAGCACGCCCGCGTGCCGTACGTGCTCGACGGTGACGGCAACTGCCACGTCTACGTCGACGAGTTCGCCGACCTCGAAAAGGCCCTCGCCATCGTGCGCAACGCCAAGACCTCTCGTCCGGGCGTCTGTAACGCCGCCGAGACCGTGCTCGTGCATCGAGCGGTCGCCGGCGCGTTCCTCCCGGCGATGGCCGACTCGATGCCCGAGGTGGAGCTGCGCGCCGATACCGAGGCGCTCGCGATGCTGCCGGGCGCGATGCTCGCGACCGAGGAGGACTTCGAGCGAGAGTTTTTGGACTTCATCCTTGCGGTCAAGGTCGTCGCGTCGCTCGACGAGGCGATCGCCCACGTCGCGCGCTACGGCACCGGCCACAGCGAGGCGATCGTGACCGAGGATCTCGGCCACGCCGAGACCTGGGTACGGCGTGTCGACGCCGCCGCGGTGCTCGTGAACGCGTCGACGCGGTTCATCGACGGCGGCGAACTGGGACTCGGCGGCGAGGTCGGTATCTCGACCCAGAAGTTACACGCGCGTGGGCCAATGGGGTTGCGCGAACTGACGTGCCTCAAGTGGGTCGTGCGAGGAGAGGGACAGATTCGATGAGCGCACTCGATCCACGCGAGGAGCTCGCGAAACGTTTGGGCCTGCTCCACGTGCCGCCCGTGCGTTTCGACTCACCGGCAGACGTGCGAGAGCGTCTGGCGAACAACGACTACTTGAGCGACGACGCGATCGCGTCGGTGGTGTACCTCGCCGACCGGCTCGCCAAGCCCGTCCTCGTCGAAGGTCCGGCCGGCACCGGCAAGACCGCGCTCGCCAAGGCCGTCGCCGACGGCGTCGGCGCGCGACTGATCCGCCTGCAGTGCTACGAAGGACTGGACGAATCCAAGGCCCTCTACGAATGGAACTACCGCAAGCAGCTGCTGCGCATCCAGGCCGGTCGTCCCGACGGCGAGCGAACCGAGGACTGGTCCCACCTCGAAGAGGACATCTTCGCCGAAGAGTTCCTCTTGACCCGTCCCTTGCTCGAGGCGATCTCGGCGACCGATCCGGTCGTGTTGCTGATCGACGAGGTCGACCGTGTGGAACTGGAGACCGAAGCGCTGCTGCTCGAGATCCTCTCCGAGTACCAGGTCTCCATACCCGAGCTCGGCACCGTGAAGGCCCAACAGATCCCGATGGTCTTTCTCACCTCCAACAACACCCGCGAACTCTCCGAAGCCCTGAAGCGGCGCTGCCTCTATCTCTACATCGGCTACCCCGACGTCGAGCGCGAGCGCGACATCATCCTCTCGCGCGTGCCCGGCATCTCGAGCGCGCTCGCCGAGCAGATCGCCCAGGTGGTGCGCTCGCTGCGCTCGCTCGATCTGAAGAAGTCCCCGTCGGTCTCCGAGACGCTCGACTGGGCCCGGACGCTCGTGATCCTCGGGCGAAAAGAGATCGGCGACGCGGACACCGCGGCGACGCTGCACATCTTGCTCAAGTACCAGTCCGACATCGAGCGAGCCACCAAGGAACTCTTCGGTCGCTCGAAGCCCGTTGCTTAGCGTCCTCGGCGACTTCATCGGCGAACTGCGCGCCGCGGGCATTCCGGTGTCGATGAGCGAACACGTCGACGCCGCGCGCGCGGTCGAGGTGATCGACCTCTCGGATCGATCGTTGTTCCGCAGTTCCCTCGCGGCGACGCTCGTGAAGGACGGCGACCATCTGCCGGTCTTCTACACCGCCTTCGACGTCTTCTTCTCCAACCGTTCGTGGCAGAACGCCCAGGACGTGCTCGACGGACTCGAAGAGGGCGACGGCACCGAAGAGGCGCCCGAGGGCGCCGCGGGCGCCACCGGACCGGGTCAGTCGCGCGGCGACGGCGGGGGACCATCGTCGTCGCTGTCGGCCCAGGAACTCGCCGACCTGCTCTTTCGGGCCCTGCGCGACGGTGACCGCGGCGCGTTGCGCCACGCCGCGGGCGAGGCGGTCACGCGCTACGCGGGCATGGAACCGGGGCGTCCCGTGGGCGGCACGTACTACCTGTACCGGACGCTGCGCAATCTCGACCTCGAGAACCTCGAACGGCGACTCACGGAACACTCCGGAGACCCGTCGTCGGAAGAGCTGGTCCAACGCATCGCGCGCGACGAGGCGCGCGTGCGCGTCGAGATGCTCAAGTCCGAGATCGAGCGCGTGATCCGAGAGCGACTCGTCGACGACCGCGGTGCCGAGGCGTTGGCCAAGTCGGTGCGCCGACCGTTGCCCGAGGACCTCGACGTGATGCACGCCAATCGCGACGAGATGGCCCAACTCGAACGCGCGTTGCGACCACTCAGTCGAAAACTGGCGGTGCGTCTCGCGCGGCGCCGCCGGCGCCGCAATCGCGGGCCGGTCGATCTGCGCCACACGGTGCGCCGCAGCCTGTCGACCGGGGGCGTGCCGATGGATCTGCGTTTCAAGCCTCCCCATCCCGCCAAGCCCGAGATCATCGTCATCGCCGACATCTCGGGATCGGTGGCGTCGTTCGCGCGCTTCACACTGCATCTGGTGCACGCCATCAGCTCGCAGTTCTCCAAGGTGCGCAGCTTCGTCTTCGTCGACGGTCTCGATGAGGTGACCCGTCTGTTCGAAGGCACCGACGAACCGGCCGAGGCGGTCGCGCGCATCAACGCCGAGGCCGACGTGATCGCTTTCGACGGTCACAGTGACTACGGTCGAGCCCTGCTTACCTTCCACGACGCCTACGCCGATGAGATAACGCGGCGCGCGACGATCCTCATCCTCGGCGACGCGCGCAACAACTACCACCAAGCCCACGCCGAGGTGCTCGCCGACCTTCGCTACCGCGCCAAGGCGGTCTACTGGTTGAATCCCGAGCCGACGAGCTACTGGAACAGCGGTGACTCGATCATTGGCCAGTACGCCCCCTACTGCGACCGCGTGATCGAGTGTCGCACCCTGCGCCAACTCGAGGCCTTCGTGGGAGGACTCGCGTGAGTCCGATGCTGCCGCCCGAGGGCTTTCGCACGCGTGGCGACGTGCCGAGGGGCACGCGGCTCGTCCTCATCCGCCACGGCGAGGCGTACTGCAACGCCTTGGGCCTGGTCGGCGGTCCGATCGGGTGCGGTGGACTGACCGATCTCGGCGAACGTCAGGCCCACGAGCTGGGCGGGCGTCTCGCGCGCACTCGTGAGTTCTTCGACGCGACGGCGCTCTACACCTCGGTGCTGCCGCGCGCGATCCAGACCGCGCGGATCATCGCTCCGGGGCTGCCCACGCACCTCGAGGCGGTCGCGGACTGCGAACTCTGTGAGCTGCACCCCGGCGCCGCCGACGGACTGACGTGGGACGAGATGGTGACGCGATTCGGCGGGCCGGACTGGGACGAGAGTCCCGCTGAGCCGTTCTCACCGGGCGGTGAATCGTGGCTCGACTTCTACGAGCGCTGCGAGCGGGCGCTACTCGGCGTCGTGGCGCGCCACCGCGGCGAGCGGGTCGTACTCGTGGTGCACGGCGGCGTCATCGAGCAGGCCATGAAGATGCTCGCCCACGAGGCGCCGGGCGTGCGGTTGCGACTTCGCACCGAGAACTGTTCGATGACCGAGATCGAGTTCGACGGCGAGCATCGCCGCCTGCTTCGTTACAACGACGTGGCGCCGTTGTCGGCCGAGTAGCGCTGGAGGAACTCGGCCACGTGGAAGGCCATGTCGAGGCTCTGGGTGGCGTTGAGGCGCGGGTCGCAGATCGAGGTGTAGTTGAGTTCGAGGTCGCCCTCGTCGAGTCGTGAGCCGCCGCCGAGGCATTCGGTGACGTTGTCGCCCGTCAGCTCGATGTGCAGCCCGCCGGGCCACGTGCCGAGTGCCTGGTGGACCGCGAAGAACTGCGAGGTCTCGGCGAGGACGTCGTCGAAGCGACGGGTCTTCTGGCCGCCCGAGGCGACGAACGTGTTGCCGTGCATCGGGTCACACGTCCACAGCACCTCAGCGCCGTCGTCGCGCAACGCCTCGATGAGCGGGGGCAGGAGTTCGCTCACCCTCTCGTGTCCCATGCGTGCGATGAGCGTCAGGCGCCCGGGCACGTTGTCGGGATTGAGCACCTCGACCAGACGACGCAGTTCGTCGAGTTCGATGCTGGGACCGACCTTCATTCCCAACGGGTTGGCGACACCGCGAAGGAATTCGACGTGGGCACCACCGAGTTGACGGGTGCGGTCGCCGATCCAGAGCATGTGCGCCGAGCAGTCGTACCAGTCGCCGGTCAACGAGTCGCGCCGCGTCAGGGCCTGCTCGTAGGGGAGGATCAAGGCTTCGTGACTGGTGTAGAAGTCCACGCCCTGCAACGAACTGTCGTCGTGCAGGTCGATGCCGCAGGCCTTCATGAACAGCAAGGCGCGCTCGATCTCGTCGGCGAGCATGGCGTAGCGCTTGCCTTCGAGCGAGTTCGCGACGAACTCCTGGTTCCAGGCGTGCACGCGCGAGAGCGCCGCGAAGCCACCGGTCGTGAAGGCGCGCAACAGGTTGAGCGTCGCCACGCTCTGGTGGTAGGCGGCGAGCAGACGGTCGGGATTCGGGCGACGGCTCTCCTCGTCGAACGACTCGCCGTTGACGATGTGCCCGCGAAAGGCGTCGAGCGTCACGCCGTCGCGCTCTTCGAAGGCGTCCGAGCGTGGCTTGGCGAACTGACCCGCGATCCGGCCGACCTTGATCACCGGCACGCCGGCTGCGTAGGTGAGCGCCACGGCCATCTGCAGGATGACCTTCAGTTTGTCGCGGATCGCGTCGGCCGAACCGTCGTCGAAGGATTCGGCGCAGTCACCCGCCTGGAGCAGGAATGCCTTGCCGGCGGTGACGAGGGCCAGGTGCTCCTGGAGCCGACGGGCCTCTCCGGCGAAGACCAGAGGCGGTTTGGTGGCGAGTTCGCGTTCCACCCTGGCGAGGTGCTCGTCGTCGGGCCAGGTCGGACTCTGGGCGACCGGGCGCAGGCGCCACGAGGTGGGGTCCCATGCGACAGTGAGCGGTGTCATGCAACAAGCGTAGGGGCTGTAGGAGTGCACAGGCAATCGCGACCTAGGCTTGGCCCGTGACAGTCCGGCGCGTGGGTCTCTTCGGGGGGACCTTTGACCCGCCGCACTTGGGTCACGTGGCCGCGCTGGGCGCCGCCGCGTTGAGCGAACGTTTCGACGTGATCGAAGTGACCGTCGCCGGTGATCCCTATCAGAAGAGCGCCCAGGGTTCGATCCATCCCGCGTCGATGCGCCTCGAGATGGCGATCGCGGCCTTCGCCTCGATGGCGCTCGTGGAGGTGTCGGACCGCGAGATCCGACGCGAGGGACCGTCGTACACGATTGACACGGTGCGCGAACTACTCGAGGAATTCGACGAGGTGGACCTCCTGGTCGGTGCGGACCTCGCCGGGCAGATCTCCACGTGGCACGACGCGGCGACGCTCGCCACTCTGGTGCGCGTCGGCGTCGTGCCGAGGCCGGGGGGCGAAACCTTCGTCCCCGACGGCTGGCGGGGCTACGAAATCCCCATGGAACCCGTGGATCTGTCGAGCTCGTTCATACGTGAAATGTCGCCCACGTACGAGAACCTCCGTGATTTTCTTCCCGCCAGCGTTATTCCTCTCTACGTGAGCCTGATTGGCTAGGATGAGCGCGTAATGGCGGTTCGTATCTTCGACCTGACCGAACCGCAGTCGTCGCGGCTGACGGTGTTGGAGCCGGCGCCTCTTCGGCGTCGTGACTTGCGACGGGCGAGACAACGGTGGTCCGTCGTCGCGCTCATCTCGTTGCTCACGCCCTTCGTCGCCGCCCTCGTCGTTCTCGGAGTGGCCCACTGAGTGAGGTGGCCCGCTGAGTGAGTCCGTGGTCAGCGGCGAGCTCGATCGCGGCCCCCACAACAGTTTCGTCGCCACGCTGATTGCGGCAGCGGTGAACGCCGCCGACGAGAAACTTGGTCACGACACCGTGGTGCTCGATCTTCGTGAACTGGTCGACTCGTTCGACGCGCTCGTCATCGCGTCGGGACGCAACGACCGCCAGGTGCGCAGCATCGCCGAGGAGATCGAACGGTTGGTCGACGTGGCACTCGCCATGAAGCCGTTGCGCGTCGAGGGTTGGGCCGCGGGCGAGTGGATCGCACTCGACTACGGCGACGTGATCGTGCACGTCTTTGACGAGGCTGCGCGCGACTACTACGACCTCGAACATCTCTGGAGCGCCGCGCCCGCCTCTCGAACCGAACGGACCCGTTAGGGATTCAACAGGCTCGCGTAGTCGCCGATGGTGACCAACAACGCCTTGCGTCCGTTGGGCAGGAGCAGGGGTTGAGCCACACCGGCGACGAGGATCTCCAGGCCGTTGGTCGCGCCCACCGCGTTCGCGGTGAACACCAATTGACCTAGGGCGAGGACCTCTTGAGCGTGGGCCAACGTGCTCAGTGGTCGGGCGAGGTCGACGTAGCCAATGCGGTTCTTGACGTTCGCCTGCAGTATCACGAGATTCTTGGGGAGAGAACTCGTGTAGCCCGCGAACGATTCAATCGTGGTCGGTCCGATCACCAGCTCGTGCAGGATTGAATCGAGCGTCGGCGGCGAGGGAACGATTCGACTGAACGGCGTCAGGTGGCCCGTCGCGTCGACGATGTACACCGGCTGGGTGCGGAACCGCACCCGGCCATTTATGGTGCCGGGGATGGACTTGCTGAACAGCTCGTAGCCAACCAGACTTCGCTTGATGACGACGGGGCTGTTGGAGGTGGGCACCAGCGTGCAACCGCTCAACAACGTTGCGCCGAGGGCCAAAACGCAAAGGACGCGCACCCTTCTCATTCGTCGTCGCCTTCGTGGACCGGCAACAGGATCTGGAACCGCGCGCCACCGTCGGGACTGTCGAGGACGTTGATGGTGCCGCCGAAGGCCTGCACGTGGTCGCGCACCAACGCCAGTCCGAGTCCGGTGCCGCGCGCGATGCCGCGGTCGTGGGCGGCGCGACCTCGAAAGAAGCGCTGGAAGATCTGTTCCTTTTCTTCGAGCGCCACGCCCGGTCCCGCGTCGTCAACGTTGACGGCGAGGTCCTGATTGATCAATTCGACGCGGATCGCCACTACGTTGCCCGCGTAACGATGCGCGTTGTCGATGAGATTGGTCATCACTCGTTCAAAACGGCGACGGTCGACACTGACGAGCGGCGCGCCGACGTCGGGGGCCACCTCGACGATGGGAACCGAGAGATCGTGACGCTGTGAAGCGCTGCGCGCGGACTGGCGTATCAATTCTAGGGCCGGGATCGTCTCGATGACGAGCGGCGTCGCCCCGGCGTCGGTACGCGCCATTTCCAAGAGGTCTTCGACGAGTGACTGGAAGATCGACAGGTCCGCGCTCAAGAGATCGAGACTCTCCTGGGCGGCGGGGGAGAGTTCGTCGCGATGTTGCTGCAGGACCGACGCGGTCGTGGCGAGGGTCGTGAGCGGCGAGCGAAGTTCGTGACTGACGTCACTCGCGAAACGCGCGTCGCGTTCCACGCGCTCGACGAGCCGGCTCACCATGGCGTTGAACGACTCGGTGAGTTGTTGCACCTCACGGTCGGCCTGTCCGACGACCAGACGCGTCGTGAGTTCGCCCTGGGCGATCAGGGCGGCCGCCGCCGAAACGTTCTCGAGCGGTCGAACGGTGCGCCTGGTCACCCAGAGGCCACCACCCATGCCGATGAGCGACGTGAGCAGTGCGCCCGCACCCATCACCTGCAACAGGACCTGGAGGGTGTGTTCGAGAGGCGCGAGCCGGAACACTTCGAACACTTGTGTTTCCACCGCGGGAATCGGCACGCCGACGACGAAGATGATCTCACCACCGCTGTTGACGGTCTGCTGGACGGCCTGACCGTTGTTCACGAGGTTGATGACGGTGCTCGAGACGTCCTTGGTGGCGGCACCGGTGCTCTTGGAGAGCCACTGGTTGTGCGTGCGCACGAGCACGTTGGAATCCGACGCCTGCTCAATCGAGTTCAAGATGCTGACGAGTTCGCCCGGCGAGGTGTAGAGCGTGCTGCGGATCAGCGCGGCGTTAGCGTAACTCTGTTTCAGGTCGGTCTGCTGCTGGTCATCGATGAGCACGTGCTTTACGCCGAAGTAGGTCAGCGACGCGAAGAGCGAACTTAAGATGAGTGCGCCAAGACCGAAGGTCACGAGCAGGCGCAGCCGAAGACTTCGGCGATGCACTAGAGGACCAACTTGTACCCGGTGCCTCGGACGGTCACGAGAAAGAGCGGGTTCGCGGGATCTGGTTCGATCTTGGTGCGCAAACGACGGATGTGCACGTCGACCAATCGACTGTCGCCGAAGTAGTCATACCCCCATACGCGTTCGAGCAAGTCCTCACGCGACAGCACCCGGCCGTTCACCGACGCAAGATCGGTGAGGAGCCGGAACTCGGTCGACGTGAGGTGCAGTTCGGTTCCGTCGCCGTCGCGCACGACGCCCTCGTCGGGGATGACCTTCAAGTGTCCCATCGTAAAGGCGTTGGTGCTCTTCTCGGGACGTCGGCGTAGGTGGGCCTTCACGCGCGCCAGCAGCTCTTCGGGAACGAAGGGTTTGGTCACGTAGTCGTCGGCGCCCGATTCGAGGCCGAGCACGACGTCGGCCGTCTCGTCACGCGCCGAAACAATGACGATCGGAATGTCACTGGTGGCGCGCAGCGCGACGCACGTCTCGAATCCGGTGATGCCGGGCAGCATGAGGTCAACGATCGCAATGTCGGCCGACATCCTCGTGAAGAGCGCGACCCCGACCTCGCCGGTCGGTGCGTCGTCGACCACGAAGCCCTCACCTTCGAACATCAGGCGCAGGGCGGTGCGAATGTGGTCGTCATCTTCAACGATCAATATGCGCGGCACCGGGTCTCCTTTTCAATCATTGCCAAGACTACCGAGGTCGCGAGGGCGTGCCGTGGCCGTTAGTAGCCTTGCGGTGTGTCCGCACAGCCAGAGCGCCGTCGCTTCAGCGAATCGTGGCACGTCGAGGGTTACGCGCAAACCTTGCGCGCCGCCGATCGGTCGCCCGCGACCCAGCGGGCGTATCTGGGTGATTTGCACCAGTTCATCGCGTGGGCTGAGGGGCGACACTGGACGGAGCCCACGGCGATCACCAAGCGCGTCCTGCGCGAGTACCTCGCCTTCATGACGGCGCGCGGCGACGAGCGCGCGTCGATCGCCCGAAGACGCGCGTCGCTGCGCAGCTACTTCTCCTGGCTCGTCGAACGCGGCCATCTCGTCGAGAGTCCCGCCGCGCGACTGTCGGCGCCGCGTCCCAACGTCCAACTGCCCAAGGTCGTCGTGCGCGAACAACTCGACTCTTTGCTCGACGAGGATTGGGGCGACGACGAGTGGGCGGTGCTCGACCGGGCGATCTGCGAGGTGCTCTACGGCGCCGGACTGCGCGTCAGCGAGCTGTGCGGACTGAACGTCGACAGTGTCGACTTCGCCGAGGGACTGGTGCGCGTGATGGGAAAGGGGCGCAAGGAACGCATCGTGCCGCTGCACCGGCGTGCGCTGGCGGCGGTGAGCCTGTGGCTGAGCGACGCGCGTGAGGACGTCGTGCGCGCCGACTCACCGCGTGAGGCACTGTTCTTCAACCGTCGAGGGCACCGCCTGGGCTCGCGTGACGTTCGACGGATCCTCGATAATCGCGTCGCGCGCGGTCACGTCCATCCCCACGCGTTGCGCCACACCTACGCCACGCATCTGCTCGAGGGCGGCGCGGATCTGCGCGTCGTGCAGGAACTGCTCGGTCACGAGAGTCTCACGACGACGCAGCTCTACACGCACGTCTCGAAATCGCGACTCCAGAAGATCCACCGCCAGACCCACCCGAGGGGGTAGTCGTCGCCAGCGACTATCATGGTCTGGCTCTCCCACGGTGGGTGAGTTGAAGAAATGTCGTCGTGGTTTCGTACGGTCGCCGCTCGCGGTGCACCACGGGGATTGAGTAACCGAACGGAAGGAAAAGAACGTGGCTCTCGTCACTTTGCAGGAACTACTGGACTCGGGCGTGCACTTCGGGCACCAGACCCGTCGTTGGAACCCCAAGATGCGTCGCTTCATCCTCGGCGAGCGCAACGGGATCTACCTGATCGACCTGCGCAAGACGCTCGCCGGCATCGAGTCGAGTTACGCCTACGTGCGCGACCTCGTCGCGGGTGGCGGCGTCATCTTGTTCGTGGGCACCAAGAAGCAGACCCAGGGCCCCATCGCCGACTACGCCCAGGCCTGCGGCATGCCCTTCGTGAACCAGCGTTGGCTGGGCGGCATGCTGACCAATTTCGCCACCGTCGCCGGGCGCGTCAAGCGCATGGTCGAGCTGCGTTCAATGCAGCGTGCCGGAGACTTCGAGAACATGCCCAAGCGCGAGGCGCTTCGCCACAGTCGCGAGCTCGAGAAGCTCGACCGCAACCTGAGCGGCATCGCCAACCTCGACCGCGTCCCCGACGCCATCTTCGTGATCGACACGAAGAAGGAGCACATCGCGGTCACCGAAGCGCGCAAGCTCGGCTTGCCGGTCGTGGCCGTCGTCGACACCAACTGCGACCCCGACGTCATTGACTACGTCATCCCCGGCAACGACGACGCCATCCGTTCGGGCGCGCTGCTGTGCCGTTTGATCGCTGACGCCGTGACCGAAGGCCGATTCATCCGTGCCAACCGACCGGTCGTCGCCCGAGAGACGGTCAGTACGCCGGCGAGCGCGTAGTTCAACAACTCAGATTGCAAGAGGAGAAGCAAGGTGGCGATCACCGCGAAGGAAGTACAGAAGCTGCGCCAGTCGACTGGCGTCGGGATCCTGGACGCGAAGAGGGCTCTCGAGGCGAACGACGGTGACCATGAGGCCGCCACCCAGTGGTTGCGCGTCCAGGGCCTCGCGTCGGCCGCGAAGCGTGCCGACCGCACGGCCGGCGAAGGCGCCGTCACGGTCGTACGCGACGGCAACGTCGCCGCGATCGTGGAGATGCGCTGCGAGACCGACTTCGTCGCCAAGTCCGAGGAGTTCGTTTCGTTGGTCGATGAGATCGCGGCTCGGGTCTGCGCGGACGGCGAGGACGCCACGGCGCAGTTCCAGGGCCGGATCGAGACCTTGCTCACCACGTTGAAGGAGAACATCTCGATCGGACGCGTCTACCGACTCACCGCTGGTGACGGCGAGGTCGTTGACACCTACTTCCATCCACAGGCTGGTCGCGGCGTCAATGCCGTCGCCGTCGTCGTCAAGGGCGGCACCGAAGAGATCGCGCACGACGTCGCGGTGCACATCGCCTTCGCCAAGCCTTCGTACCTTCGTCGCAGTGACGTTCCGAGCGATCTCGTTGACGCCGAGCGAAAGACGGTCGAAGAGATCTCGCGCAATGAGGGAAAGCCCGACGCCGCGTTGCCCAAGATCATCGAGGGACGCCTCAACGGCTGGTTCAAGGAGCGGGTCCTCCTCGAGCAGCCGTACGTCAAGGACGAGAAGCAGTCGATCGAGCAGTTCTTGAACGGCGCGACGATCGAAGCATTCGCTCAAGTGGTCGTCGGGAGCTAGGCGAGACGTGCGCCGGGTTGTCTTGAAGCTTTCGGGTGAGGCCCTCGCCTCGGCCGCGAGTGACGAAACGATCGACGCGTCCACCGTTGACTTCCTCGCGCGCGAGATCGCGAGTGCGATGGAGCGCGGCGGTCTCGAACTCGCCGTCGTCGTCGGCGGGGGCAACATCTGGCGCGGCGCCACGGGCGCCATGGCCGGCATGAACCGCGCGAACTCGGACCTTATGGGGATGCTCGGCACGGTCATCAACGCCCTCGCGCTCCAGGACGCCATCGAGAACCACGGGCGCCCGACACGGGTGATGTCCGCCATTGGCATGGACCAGGTCGCCGAGCCCTACATCCGGCGCCGGGCGGTGCGACACCTCGAGAAGGGTCGCGTCGTGATCTTCGCCGCCGGCATGGGGAACCCGTACTTCACGACCGACACGCCGGCCGCGCAGCGCGCCGCCGAGATCGAGGCCGAGGTCGTGCTGAAGGGCACGCACGGTGGCGTGGACGGGGTCTACGACGAGGATCCGCGCAAGAATCCCGACGCGGTCAAGTTCGAAGAAATTTCATTCGACGAGGTGATCGCGCGTAACTTACGTGTCATGGACATGACGGCGATTACGTTCTGCAAGGACAATCACCTGCCGTTGCGGGTCTTTGACCTGATGGCCGAGGGAAACCTCGGTCGCGCGCTTGACGGTCACGCCGTCGGTACGCTGGTGAGGTAATGGACAACGAACTAGTCGAGCTGGTCATGGACGATACGCGTGAACGTATGGCTCGCGCTCTCGAGCACGTGAAGAGCGAGTTCGCCACGGTGCGCACGGGACGCGCGTCGTCGTCGTTGATCGAGAATCTGCTCGTCGACTACTACGGCACCGAGACACCGCTCAAGCAGTTGGCCAACTTTTCGGTGCCCGAACCTCGCCTGCTCGTGGTCTCGCCGTTCGACAAGGGTGCCATGGCGGCGATCGAAAAGGCCATCGCCAACGCCGATCTCGGGCTCAATCCCTCCAACGACGGCGTGATCATTCGCCTCACCTTTCCCTCACTGACCGAAGAACGGCGCAAGTCGTTCGTGAAGATCGTTCGCACCAAGGCCGAAGAGGGCAAGGTGGCGCTGCGCGCCGTGCGCCGTCACGCGCGTCAGGAGCTGGAGAGTCTCGAGAAGGAACACGGACTCTCGACCGACGAGACGGAGCGACTCGAAAAAGTGCTCGACAAGATGACCCAGGACGAAGTGGCGCAGGTCGACGCGCTGCTCTCTCACAAGGAGCAGGAACTACTTGAAGTCTGACGACGGCTCCTTCGAAGACGAACCGACCGGCGAACTGCCGGTGGTGAGTGCTACCGACTCTCGCGTGACCGTGACCGGCGCCGAGGTCGCGGCCGAGGTGGCCGACGACGTGCCGTTCATCGACGAAGCGACGTTGCTGCCGCACTGGACGGACGCCCCGACGGGTCAGGTGCCGATCGTGGTCGCGCGCGAGGCCGCCCAGAGTGATGACCCGTGGGCCGCGATCCCCGCGCCGGCCTGGCGCGAAGGCGAAGCCGACTGGGTCGCCCACGAGGACCAGTTCGACGCGTCATTCCTCGCCAGTGAGGGTAAGGAACAGGACCTGCGCCCGTGGGAGTTCACGCTCAGTGACGACACGGTCGTCGTCGAGGACGCGGCGGTCGCGGAGACGCCCCGCCCCGAACCGGCGCGTGCCGAGCGCACGCGTCGTACGTCAACCCACAATCCACTCGCCGGACGCGCCGTGCGCCAGACTCAGCCGCGCAGCGTCACGATGGCCACCTTCACCGGCGTCCTGCTCGCGGCCGTCGTCGGGGCCGTCTTCCTCGCTGGAACCGTGCCCGTCGCCGTGCTGGTTCTGGTCGCGCTCGGTTGGGGCACCGCCGAGGCGTTCGCCGCCTTTCGTTCGGTGGGCGCGCACCCGGCCACGGTGCTCGGCATCGTCGCGGTCCTCACCTTGGGTGTGGCGACCTACAACAAGGGTCAGGCGGCACTGGGCGCCGTCACCGTACTGACCGTGATTTTCGGATTCCTCTGGTACCTCAGCGCCGAGAAGAGGATCGACGTGCTCGACGGCATCGGCGCGACGTTCTTCGTCTACGTCTGGATCGGCGTGCTGGGTTCGTTCGCGCTGCTGCTGATCTCGCCGCGTTCCTACGTGGACAACCACGGCCTCGCGTACCTCTTCGGTGCGGTGCTCTTGACCGTTGCGAACGACTCGGGTGCCCTGTTCGTCGGGCGATCCCTCGGACGCCGCCCACTGAACGCGGCGTTGTCGCCGAACAAGACCGTGGGGGGAACGATCGGTGGCACCGTCATCACCCTGCTCGTCGGCCTCGTTATCTTGCCGCTCGTCAGTCCGTGGACGCGTACCGCCGGACTCGAAGCGGCCGTCGCGCTCTCGATCGTCGTGCCGCTCGGGGACCTGTTTGAATCAATGGTCAAGCGCACACTCGGCATCAAGGACCTCGGTCGGCTGCTGCCGGGCCACGGTGGACTGCTCGACCGCATGGACGGGCTGCTCTTCGCGCTGCCCACGATATTCTATCTGACCCACGTTCTAAAACTGGGTTAACGATGTCCCCGGCGCGGCGCAGTGTGGCGCTCTTGGGCGCCACCGGTTCCATCGGCACCCAGACCCTCGACGTACTGCGCCGCGAGCCCGAGGCGTTCGAACTCGTCGCGATCGCGGGCGGACGACGTCTCGGTGAGCTCGCGGCGATCGCCGAGGAGTTTCACGTCCGACGCGTCGGCATCGCGAGTGAAGACGACCGCGAGGCACTCGCCGAACTGCTCGGCCCGCGCGTCGAGCTCGTGGTTGGCGCCACGGGTCTCTCCGAACTGGCGCAGAGTGCGGACATCGTCGTCAACGCGGTCATGGGCTTCGCCGGCCTGCCGGTCACGATGGCGACGCTCGAATCCGGACGACGATTGGCGCTCGCCAACAAGGAGTCCCTCGTCGCGGCGGCGCCGCTCGTGGCGCACGCTCGCTCGACCCCGGGGGCGAGTGTCCTGCCCATCGACTCAGAGCACTGTGCCGTCCACCAGTGCCTCGCCAGCTCGAACGCCGCGCCGGGGTACCCCGACGTTCGCCGACTGCTGCTCACCGCCTCGGGTGGACCCTTTCGCGGATGGTCCAAGGAGCGTCTCGCGAGCGCGAGCCGCGACGACGCGCTGCAGCACCCTACGTGGTCGATGGGCCCCAAGATCACCATCGACTCCTCGACGTTGATGAACAAGGGACTCGAAGTGCTCGAGGCGTCCGCACTGTTCGGCATCGACGTCGAGCGCGTCGACGTCGTCGTGCACCCCCAGTCGATCGTGCATTCGATGGTCGAGTTCGTCGACGGATCGGTCGTGGCACAGCTGTCGCGGCCGGACATGCGCCTGCCGATCGCGTACTGCCTCGGTCTACCCGAGCGACTCGACCACGCCTGGGGCGCGATCGACTTCACCCAGCCGCTGGCCCTCAACTTCGAGGCGCCCGACCGCGACGCCTTTCCGGCGTTGGACCTCGCCTACGCCGCCGCGCGCCGCGGGGGAGCGGCGCCCGCGTGGCTGAGTGCGGCGAACGAGGTGGCGGTCGAGGCGTTCCTCGCGGGTCGACTCAGTTGGCCAAGAATTGTGTCGACCGTGGCGGCCGTGATGGACCAGTACGTGGACGATCCGCTCGTGTCCATCAGTGATTTGCTCGAGAATGATGCGACCGCGCGCCGATTGGCCCACGGTATCCTCAAAGAGTAGTTATGTCCACGACGGCCTCGGTCTCCTCTCGACGTTCACTCGTCACGTTCCTCGTAGGGATCGTCGCGATCGTCGTGCTGCTGACGTGGTCAGCCGGCTGGGCCCTGCCGGTCGTCATCTTCGCCATCATCTTGATGATCATGGGCCACGAGTTCGGCCACTTCATCACGGCCAAACGCGCCGGCATGAAGGTCACGGACTTCTTCGTCGGCTTCGGACCCGTCATCTGGTCGACCACGCGCGGCGAGACCCGCTACGGCGTGCGCGCGCTGCCGCTCGGCGGCTACGTGAAGGTCCCGGGGATGACCTGGTCCGAGCAGATCGATCCCGCCGACGAACACCGGACCTACCGGGCGGCGACGTACCCGAGAAAAGTGCTCTTCGCCTCGGCCGGTTCGTTGATGCACCTCGTGATGGCGTTGGTGCTCGCGTGGGTGTCCCTGACCCTCGTCGGTGTGCCGTCGTCCTCGCACATCGGCATCAACAGTTTCACGCCGTGGGACGGCCATTCACGCAACGCCGCACAGCTCGCCGGCATGAAGATCGGTGACCAGATCGTCTCGATCAACGGCCACGCCATCACCAACTCGACCACGCTCGTCAAGACCGTCCACGACAGCGTTGGTACGACGCTCACGGTGGTGGTGGCTCGCCACGGGCACGATCTCACGCTGCACGCGACGCCGGTTGACGGAAGGACGCTCAAGGTGAACGGCAAGACGCTCGTCTCCGGTTCGACGGCCCAGGGCTACCTCGGCATCGGACTCGAGAACCAGGTGGCGCGCACGTCGATTCTCGCCGCAGTACCGTCGTCGTTTCACACGGTTGGCTACACCCTCTGGTTGACCACGATCGCGATGGCGCACGTCTTTTCTCCCGGTGAGTTTTCGAGTCTCTTCCACCAGGTCGCGTCGCCCTCGGTGGCGACGAGCCCGACGGTTGAGAACAATCGACCCCGGTCGATCGTCGGCATCGCGCAAGTTGCGGTGCAGAGCGCGCACGCCGGTATCGGCGTGCTGCTCGAGATCTTGATGGCGGTGAACATCTCCATCGGACTGTTGAACATGATTCCGATGCTGCCCCTCGACGGTGGGTACGTGGCGGTGTCAACCTACGAGCGCCTGCGTAGCCGACGCGGTCGTCGCTACCACGCCGATATCAACCGCATGGTGCCCTACGCCTACGCGTTCATGACGGTCCTGCTCGTGCTCTTTCTCAGCACGATGTACCTCGATATCGTCCATCCGATCGCCAATCCCTTCCAGTAGGCGCTTCGCCTAGGTGGCGGGCACGGCAGACTGGGGGGGTGGACGTCACCGCCAGCCCCCTTTCGCCTCGTCGACGCACGCGCCAGATAGCCGTCGGCAACGTCAAGGTCGGTGGCGACGCCGCGATCTCGGTCCAGTCGATGACGACGACCAAGACCGCCGACGTCGAAGGCACGCTCGAACAGATCTACGCGCTGGCCGGCGCGGGCGCGGACATCGTGCGCTGCACGTGCAACGAGGAAGCGGCCGCCGAAGGTCTCGCCCAGATCGTGCCGCGTTCGCCGGTCCCCATCGTCGCCGACATCCACTTCCACGTCGAGATGGCGCTCGCCGCACTCGAAGCCGGCGTGCAGGGACTGCGCCTCAACCCCGGGAACCTTCGAAAGCCAGAAGAGATCAAGTTGGTGGCATCCGAGGCGCGTGACCGCGGCGTGCCGATTCGCATCGGCGTCAACGCCGGCAGCCTGCATCCCGAGATCTACGAACGCTTCGGTGGCGCCACGCCCGAGGCACTCGTGGAGTCGGCGCGCATCGAGCTCGCCTACTTCGAAGAGGTCGGCTTCTCGGACGTGAAGATCTCGGTAAAGGCCTCGTCGGTCGCGACGATGATCGCCGCGTACCGTCTCGCCTCGGAGACCTTCGACCATCCGCTGCACCTGGGCGTGACCGAGGCCGGGCCACTGCCCGGAGGACTCTTGAAGGGCACCGCCGGGATCGCGACGTTGCTCGCCGAGGGCATCGGTGACACGCTTCGCTACTCACTCACCGCCGACCCGGTCGAAGAGGCGCGCGCCGGTCGCCAACTGCTCGAGGCGCTCGGACTGCGCGAACGCAAGGGACTCGACCTCATCGCTTGTCCGAGTTGCGGTCGCGCCGAGGTCGACGTCATCAAGGTCGCGACCGAGGCCCAGGCGGCATTGTCGGAACTGAACCTGCCGATCCAGGTGGCGGTCATGGGTTGTGTCGTCAACGGTCCGGGTGAGGCCCGCCACGCCGATCTCGGCATCGCCGCGGGCAAGAAGCGTGGTCACCTGTTCATCCAGGGCCAGATCGTGCGCGTCGTGCCCGAGGACGAGATGGTCGCCGCCCTCGTCGAAGAGGCGAAGAAGATCGCCGCCGAGGGCGTGGCCGCGCGCCTCGCCGCTCGTGACGTCAGTGCCGAGGCCGAGGCCGCGGCCGACCGCGCGCTGCTGCTCGATGACCGTGGCGGGGACGCCAACCACGACACTGAACGGATTGAGAAGATCCGCCTGCGTACGCAGCACTAGTTCGCTCCTCGCTAGGCTTTCTCAACGCAGTGAAGGAGAACAGTGGCATCCCAGAGCGCCCTCACCCCCCAGGCCGACGACTTCCCGCGCTGGTACCAGGACGTCGTCGCCAAGGCCGAAATGGCCGACAACGGACCGGTGCGCGGCACGATGGTGATCCGTCCCTACGGCTACGCCATCTGGGAGCGGATCCAATCCGAGATCGACACCCGCATCAAGGCGGCGGGCGCCCAGAACGCCTACTTCCCCCTGTTCATTCCGGAGAGCTACCTCTCCAAAGAGGCTGAACACGTCGAAGGGTTCAGTCCCGAACTCGCGGTCGTCACCTTCGCCGGTGGCGAGCAGTTAGCCGAGCCGATCGTCGTTCGCCCGACGTCCGAGACGGTGATCGGCGAGTTCATGGCCAAGTGGATCCAGAGTTACCGCGACCTGCCGCTGTTACTCAATCAGTGGGCGAACGTCGTTCGCTGGGAGCTGCGCCCACGACTCTTCCTTCGCTCCTCGGAGTTCCTCTGGCAGGAGGGTCACACCGCCCACGCGAGCTACGACGACGCGGCCGCCTTCGCGCTGCGCATCCACCTCGAGGTCTACGACGCCTTCTTGAACGACGTGCTCGCGGTGCCGACGTACCTCGGGATCAAACCGCCGAGCGAGCGCTTCGCCGGTGCGATCAACTCGATGACGTGCGAGGGCATCATGCGTGACGGTAAGGCGTTGCAGATGGCGACGAGTCACGAACTCGGCCAGAACTTCGCCAAGGCGTTCGACATCTATTTCCAGAACGAGGAGGGCCAGGCAGTGCTCTGTCACACGACGTCCTGGGGTGCGTCGACGCGCTTGGTCGGCGGTCTCATCATGGCCCACGGCGACGACAACGGGTTGATCGTGCCCCCTCGCCTGGCACCCGTGCAAGTGGTCGTGATCGCGGTGCGCGACGAACCCGACGTCAACGACGCGTGCGCGCGACTCGTCGCGTCGCTCAAGGCCGCCGGGGTTCGCGTGGTGCTCGACGCCGGTCGGGGAAGTTTCGGACGCAGGGTGACCGACTGGGAGATCAAGGGCGTGCCGCTCCGTGTCGAGGTCGGACCACGCGACCTCGCCCAGGGCGTCGTGAGCGTGGTGCGCCGCGACAACGCCGAGAAGACCACCCTCAGCCTCGACGCGGTGGCGAGCGAGGTGCCGGGGCTTCTCGAGACGATGCAAACGGCGATGTTCGACGACGCGCGCTCGCGACGCGACGCCGCGACCCGGGACGTCAGAAGCGTCGAGGAGGCGATCGAGGCCGCCCAAACGGGCTTCGCGCGCCTCGACTGGGATCTGGTCGCCGGAAGTGGCGAGGCGCAACTGAACGCGCAGGCGATCTCGGTCCGGTGCCTCCAGCGACGTGACGGCTCTATGCCGTCGAGTGACCTCGAGGCCGGTTTGACGTGCCTCGTCGCCAAGTCGTACTAATCGCTGGCGCCGAACGCTCGTATTGGGCCGAGAACGGTGGTCGTTTCGGCCAAATCACCGATTGTGGAGCGGTTGCGCGACTGCTACAATTGACCCCGACAGTCCGCCAAGGACGTTTGGACTCGTTTAAGCGCGGGCCTCGGGCCCGCGCTTTCTCATTGTCTGAACGGCCGGTGACACAGAGAGGAGCGTGCAGGAATGGATTTAGAGACCCCCGTGCGCTCTTTGCTTACACCCCTCGGGCTCGAACTCTACGACCTCGAACTCGTCGCGGGCGCACTCAACGTGACGGTGACGCGCGAGGGCGGCGTCGACCTCGAAGCGGTGACCAAGGCCAACCGCGTCATCTCCGAGTGGCTCGACGCGAACGATCCCATTCCCGGCCACTTCACGCTCGACGTCTCGAGCCCGGGGCTCGAACGACGACTCCGCACGCCCGCGCACTTCCTCTCCGCCGTGGGCGAGATCGTGACGCTTCGCGAACACCGCGAGGCAGACCGTACCCGTCGACTCGAGGGCGTGGTCGTTGAGGCCAACGACACGACGGTGACCCTCGATGACCAAGAGCAGGGCCGCGTGGTCGTGACGCTCTCCAACGTCGAGCGCGCGCGCACGGTCTTCAAGTGGGGCGCCGAGGCCAAGCCCACGCCCTCACGCGGCAAGACCACCTCTTCATCGACGAGCAAGAAAGGCTAATCATGGCGAACTTCGAATTCCTTGAAGCTCTAGGACAGATTGCCCGGGACCAGAACATCGACGAAGGCGAGTTGCTGATCGCGCTCGCCAACGCCTTGCTCGCGGCGTACAAGCGTCGGCCGGATTCGGCCGAGGACGCCGAAGTCGAGATCAATCCCGAAACGGGCGAGATCAAGGTCTGGGGACTCGAGCTCGACCTCGAGGGCAACGTCACGCGCGAGTGGGACGCGACGCCCGAGGACTTCGGACGCATCGCGGCCCAGACCGCCAAGCAGGTTCTCATGCAGTTGATCCGCGACATCCAGCGTCGCCAGATGTACGAGGAGTTCGCGAACCGCGAAGGCGACATCGTCTCGGGTACCGTCCAACAGAACGACAACCGCTACACGTTGCTCGACCTCGGCCGTGTCGAGGCACTGCTGCCCCAGGCCGAGCAGATCGCTTTCGAGCGCTACGAGCACGGCGCGCGCATCAAGGTGTACATCGTCGAAGTGCGCAAGACCAACAAGGGTCCCCAGATCGTCGTCAGCCGCACGCACCCGGCACTCGTGGCGAAACTGTTCGAGATCGAAGTACCCGAGATCGCCAACGGCATCGTCGAGATCAAGGCGCTGGCGCGCGAACCGGGTCACCGCAGCAAGATCGCGGTGGCGTCCAACGACTCGATGGTCGACCCCGTCGGCGCCTGCGTCGGCGCGCGCGGTTCGCGAGTGCGCAACATCACCAACGAACTGCGCAGCGAGCGCATCGACGTCGTGCCCTATTCCGACGATCCGATCGAGTTCATTCAAGCCGCCCTGCAGCCCGCACGCGTGCGTGAGGTGCAGCTGAACGAGGAAGAGGGCATCGCCACGGTCATCGTGCACGATCAGCAACTCTCACTCGCCATTGGCAAGGAGGGCCAGAACGCCCGTCTCGCCGCGCGCCTGACCGGATGGCGCATCGACATCCGCTCCGAGAACGAGGGCCTCGAACCCGAAGTGGTCGAAGAGGCGTGGACCGACGGTAACGTCGTCGTGGACGAGAAGGTGGTCGTCGTCGAAGGTGAGGACGGTCTCGAGACCGCGATCGTCGACGAGGTGGCCATGACCGCGCAGGACTCGATCGAGGAAGTGGTCGTCATCGAGCAGATCGAGGATGAAGCGGTCGTGGGGGAAGAGGCATAGTCCCGATTCGAACCTGCGTGGTCTGTCGCGCCCGCCGAGACGACGCGGACCTGGTTCGCGTCGGGCGCGCCACCGACGGCCGGTGGTACGTCGGTCGCGGGGCCGGTCGAGGTGTGTGGTGGTGCAAGGGCTCGGATTGCGGGTTGCGAGTCGAGGTCAGGCACGTCGCTCGCGCGACGCGCAGTGCGGTAAGCGAAAGTGACGTGGTGGCGATACGGGTGCTCGAAGGCGCCCGACGCGGTGGTGAACGGCAGTAGTTGTGGAAGAATAGGTACTTGTGCCTGACAGATATGCGGACACATGATTTAAGGGAACGTTTTGGCGCTGAAAAAAATACGGGTACACGAGCTCTCTAAGGAGCTCGGTCTGACGAGCAAGGAATTGCTCGGACTCGCTCAAAAGTTAGGCATTGGCGCGTCGAGCCCCTCCGCGTCCATCGAGGACGCCCAGGCCGACCGCATCCGGCGCCGCGCCGACGCGGATGGACTGCGTCGTGTCGTCCCTCCAGTTGAGCCCGCGAAGGCCGCCAAGGCGACCAAGGCAACGGCCGCGACGGCCAAGAGCGCGTCGACGGGCGAGACCGCCACTGAAGAGCACGCCCGTCCGTCCGCGCCCACGACGAGGACCGCACGAAGCGTCGACGTCGTGACGCCGCCCGCCGCGACCGTGACGAGCGCCGCGGATCAACCCGCACCGACGCCGACGCCCGCGCCCGCGCCCGTCGCCGAGGCGCCCGCGGCCAAGGTCGTTCGCAGCCGGGCGGCGGTACCCAAACCGGCACCGACACGCGCCGCGTCACCCGATGGACCCACGACGATTCGCCCCACGCAACGCTCCGCCGCGTCAGACGGCTCGAGCGAGGGCGGCGCGCCCTCGACACGTCCACCGCTCAGTTCGACCGGCCGGCCGATCCCGCCGCCGCCCGGTCGTCCGCTCAGCTCGACCGGCCGGCCGATCCCGCCGCCGCCCGGCGCTCGTCGACCGATGTCTAGTACCACGGGTCGCTCGTCGGGTCCCGGCGGACCGAGACCAATGAGCGCACGACCTTCGACCGGAGGGCCACCACGCACCGGTGGTCCCTCTCGTCCCGGTGGCCCCGGTGGCGCCGGTGGTGGCTTCGGTGGTCCGCGCACCGGTGGACCGAGTACCGGTGCCGCAGCTGGACCGGGTCGCGGTGGACCAGCCGGACGTGGTACCGGCGGACCGAGGGGTTCCCAGCGAAAGACCACGCGTCGTCGCCGGCGCAACGTCGAAGAGCTCGAGCCCACCCAGATGACGACCTGGCAGCCGAGCAACGCGCCCGTGCCCGACGGTGAGATCATCATCGAACGCGGCTCGACCGCGAAGGACGTCGGACCCAAGGTCAACCGCAGCGCGGCCGACATCATCCGCTTCCTCTTCCTCCAGGGCGAGATCGTGACCGCGGTCCAAGGACTCAGCGACGACATGATCGAGCTCTACGCCGCCGAAGTCGGCGCGACCGTGCGTCTCGTCGACCCGGGCGAACAGCAAGAGGCCGCACTGCTCGCCAAGTTCTTCGACGAGGACGACCAGGACGACGAGATACCCGCGGTGCCGCGCCCGCCCGTGGTGACCGTGATGGGTCACGTCGACCACGGCAAGACGCTGCTGCTCGACAAGATCCGCAAGACCAACGTCGTCGCGGGTGAGGCCGGCGGCATTACCCAGCACATCGGTGCGTACCAGGTCAAGTGGAAGGGCAAGACGCTGGCGTTCCTCGACACGCCCGGCCACGAAGCCTTCACGGCGATGCGCGCGCGAGGCGCCATGGTCACCGACGTCGTCATTCTGGTGGTCGCCGCCGACGACGGCGTCATGCCCCAGACCGTCGAAGCAATCAACCACGCCAAGGCCGCCAACGTCCCCTTGATCGTCGCGGTCAACAAGATGGATAAGGCCGACGCCAATGCCGATCGGGTCCTCCAACAGATCAGCGAGTACGGACTCGTACCTGAGAAGTGGGGCGGCGACACGATCGTCGTCGAGATCTCGGCCCTGCAGGGCACCGGCATCGACGAACTGCTCGAACAGGTCCTCCTGGTCGCCGAGATCGGTGAGCTCGTCGCTCGACCGACGGGGCGAGCGGTCGGCTCCGTGCTCGAGGCGAATCTCGAAGTCGGGCGCGGCCCGGTCGCCACGGTCATGGTCCAAAAGGGCCTCCTCGCGGTTGGTGACCCGGTGGTCGCCGGCGCCGCCTACGGCAAGGTCAAGGCGCTCATCAACGATCAGGGCAAGCAGATCAAGTCCGCCGGACCTTCGACACCCGTGCAGATCCTCGGATTCAGCGAGCCGCCGTTCGCTGGTGACGAGATGCGCGTCGCGCACGACCTCGCGCACGCACGCTCGCTCGCCGAAGCGCGCGCCCAACGCGCGCGCCTCATTGGCCATCAGCCCGTCGCCTCGACGAGCGGTGCGCGACTCGAGGACCTCTTCGAACAGATCCAGCGCGGCGAGACCGCGACGCTCAACGTCGTCTTGAAGGCCGACGTGCAGGGTTCGCTCGAAGCCTGCACCGAATCGCTGCGAAAGCTCGAGCGCGACGACGTGAAGCTCGTCATCGTGCACCGTGGCGTCGGCGGGATCACCGAGAACGACGTCCAGCTCGCCAAGGCCTCGAACGCGACCATCATCGGCTTCAACGTCCGACCGGACAAGCGCAGTCGCGAACTGGCTGAGACCGAGGGTGTCGAGGTGCGAACCTACGAGATCATCTACAAGCTGATCGAGGAGATCGAGGCGGCCATGTTGGGACTGTTGTCACCGGTCTACGAAGAGGTCGTCACCGGCGAAGCCGAGGT
Organism: Acidimicrobiales bacterium; assembly: GCA_036745995.1. Classification (GTDB taxonomy): domain Bacteria; phylum Actinomycetota; class Acidimicrobiia; order Acidimicrobiales; family RAAP-2; genus RAAP-2. Next base: position 36,053 of record DAIOEY010000003.1, read on the forward strand.
GCGCGAAGTGTTTCGCGTTCCCAAGATCGGCGCCATCGCCGGATGCTTCGTCCGCGACGGCGTCATCACCCGTGGCTCCAAGGTTCGATTCCTGCGCGAGGGCACCATTATCTGGAAGGGCTCGATCACTTCGCTGCGCCGCTTCAAGGATGACGCGCGAGAGGTGCAGGCGGGCTTTGAGTGCGGCATTGGTCTCTCCGACTACCAGGACTTGAAAGATGGCGACATCATCGAGACCTTCGAAGAGCGCGAGATTCCTCGAACGGCCTAACGAATGGCCCATTCCTCAGGCGGTCGCCACCCCTATCCGCGCTCCGCGCGCGTGAACCAGATTCTGCGCGAGGTGATCTCCGATGAGCTCTTGCGAATATCGGACACGGACGAGCGACTCGGCCTGTTGACCGTGACCGGAGTGGAGACGACGCCCGATCTGCGTCAGGCAATGGTGTACCTCGATTCGCTCAGTGACGAAGTGCGCGTCGCGCTCGAAGAGCGTCGCTCGCAGATCCAGTCGTCAGTGAACGTCCAGACGCGGCTGAAGCGGACACCGAAACTCACGTTCATGGCCGACCCCGCGGTCGCCAGCGGCACGGCCGTCGAGGAGATACTGCGCCGTCTCACCCATGACGACGAATAACGGTCTGCTGCTGGTCGACAAGGCGTCGGGGCTCACCAGCCACGACGTCGTGGCCCAGGTCCGAACGATCCTGAACGAACGACGCGTCGGTCACGCCGGGACGCTGGACCCGATGGCGACGGGCCTCTTGGTACTGGCGGTCGGTCCTTCGACGCGACTGCTCCGATTTGCCCAGTCCGAGGTGAAGCGCTATCGCGGCACGGTCCAACTCGGCGTCGCGACGGATTCCCTCGACGCCGACGGGGCGCCCACCGAGCGCCGCGCGGTGCCCGCGATCAGTCACGACGTGATGAACGCCGCGGCCGGTGCCATGCTCGGCGTCCAACAGCAGATCCCCCCGATGGTCTCGGCCGTCAAGGTCGGTGGGCGACGCCTGCACCAATTGGCCCGTCAGGGCATCGAGGTAGAGCGTGAGGCGCGCGACGTCACCATCCACTCCTTTGCACTCGCCGCCACTGACGACCCCTCGGTCTGGTCGTTTGACGTCGAATGCTCCGTCGGCACGTACGTTCGCGTGCTGTTGAGTGACCTCACGTCGGCGCTCGGCACCGTGGGCCATCTCAGCAGCCTTCGACGTACGAGGAGCGGCGACTTTCGTGTTGAGGACGCACTGAGCGTCGAACAACTGAG
>DAIOEY010000004.1:0-15547 GCA_036745995.1 Acidimicrobiales bacterium
CTCGTGGTCGTCGCGTGATCCGACGCCTCGCGGCGTTGCTCGTGGCCGGACTTCTGGTCAGTGCCTGTGGAACCGTGAGTGTGGCCTCCGCGCTGCGAACGTGGGTCAGCCAGAGCAGTTTCCACTCAGCGGTCGCGTCTCTTCGCAGCGACGCGGTGCACGCGGCGACGGTGCTTCGTGATGCCAAGGCACCGACCAAAGAGCTGCACACCGTGTGCGGTGTCCTGGACTTCGAGACGCTCCAGGCGAACGCCGCCCTGCCGACGCCCGACGATCAGGCGACGAACCTGCTCGCGAAGGCCTACAACAACTTTGGCGCGGGAGCGAACGAGTGTTACCACGCGGCCAACAGTGCGAGTCTTCGAGCGAAGTCGATCGCGTCGCTCGAAGTGGCCGCGAGCGCACTCTCCGAAGCAACGGCGCGCATCGACGCCGCGACGGCGAAGTCTTAGTCTTCGCTCGGAGGACGCAGGTCGATCTCGAGGCGCAAGACGCCGTCGTGAAGCGTCGCGGTGGCGTCGCCGAGCATGGCGAAGTCCTGGAAGTCAAGTTTGGCCGCTTCGATGAATCGAAGGCGGTCCGGACCTTCCACGGGCGGCAGACCGCGCCGCTTTACCGCTTCAGCCCTCTCACGGAATCGCAGAACCATATCGTTGGGGTCAAAGGCATCACTCACATGGCGATGTTAGGGGTTCGTTGCCGACAGTGAGTTGGTAATATGGGTGCTCGGCGTGGTTTTTCCGCGCCGCGGTCGCCGCCAGTGTTGGCCCGCGACCAGTGAGGAGTTGACGTGAAAAAGGGCCGCCATCGTCGGTTCGTGGAAGCTCGCGAACTCAAGCGCTCCACCGGACCTCGCGCCACCACGTGCGTTGAATGCGGAGCCGCTCCCGAGGACGTCCACGCGGAATGGTGTCTCGCCGAAGAGGATCGTTTCGACGAAATCCTGGGCTCCCTGCCGCGTCCCGCGTCCAATGAAGAGGATCCCCTCGCCGCGGAAGGCTAGACCTTGCGCCGGAGTACCGGATGCGCGAGGCGCGTTCCCTTCGGCTGCACCGCTCGGCCGTCGAGGTACGCGAGCAACTTGTCATAGACGAGTTGACTTGTCATGGCCACGAGTTCCTCACGCATCGAATCAACGACCCGGGTCTTGCCGACGAAGGCTTCGGCGGCCTCCGTGCACCACCAGTGGAACTCGGCTCCACCGGCGCCCCAGTCACTACGGTTCCACTGCGCGATGCGCGTGATCACGTGGCCGCTTTCGGTCACTTCATCGTCGCGCCGCAGCGGCAGCTGCCAACAGACCTCGGGCTTGAGGGGAATGTAACTCTCCTCATTGTCGATCGCCATGACGTGCAGCGCGCAGCCGGCCCCGCGGTGAAAGTCCGGGCGGTTGAGGAAGATGCACGCGTCCTTCACGATACGGGTCACGATCTCGCCGTTCTTCTTCACGCGCGTGGTGCCCTCCTTTCCACGCGACTTGAACTGCCACTGGTCGGCCGTCAGGCGCTTGGCGGCCCTTTCGACCCGACGGGCGTCCTTCTCGTCCGTGAAGTGGGCGCCGTAACTGCAGCATCCCTGGACCAGTTCGGGCGTGGCCTCGGTGAGCACGCCCTGACAGCCGTTGCCGAAGATGCAGGTCCAGTTGCTTTCGAGGAAGGTGACGTCGAACATCCAGGTCCGCTGGCGCTTCGTGTCGTCGAAGCTGAACCACTCGTGGGCGTCATGGGGAATAGAAGTCACAGGCCCGAACTTAGTTCGCGTGAGATATGACCGAGGTCACCTCTAGACTCGGAGCATGACTACCGTCCAGACTTTTGACATCTTGAGCCTGACCGATGAGGCGCGCAACGTCGTGCTCGACGCGCTCGCGAATGAAGCCCAGAGCGAGGGCCTCGCGCTCTTCGTCGAGGTGACCGGTACCCGCGGCGCCGGTTACTCGTACGACCTGTACTTCTCGGACCGCGCCGACGCGCCAGAGGACGCCGCGATCGGACGTGACGGCGACGTCACCATCGTGATCCCCGCGCGCAGTGTCGATCGACTGCGCGGCAGTCGTCTGGAATTCGCGAGTGACGGCGGCGGGGGACTGGTGCTCGTCAATCCCAACGTGCCCACCGCCGAGGAGATGAATCCCGGCGTACCGGCCGAGATTCTGGCGCTCGGACTTGACGGACCGATGGCGACGTTCGCCGCAGCGGTGCTCGAACAGAGCGTCAATCCCGCGATCGCCAGTCACGGGGGACGCGCGGACCTCGTGGCGCTCGACGAGGACAAGAAAGTCGCCTACGTCAAACTCTCTGGCGGCTGCCAGGGTTGCGCGATGAGCCGCATGACCCTCTCCCAGGGCATCGAGACGTCGCTGCGCGAGGCGATCCCCGAACTCGAAGGCGTCATCGACGTCACCGACCACGCGTCGGGCGAGAACCCCTTTTACGCCAACGAGCACTAGTTCCTAGGGCCTACGCCCTAGAATTGGACAATGTTGCGCTTCCTCACCGCCGGCGAAAGCCACGGCCCCTCGCTGACGGTCATCGTGGAGGGACTGCCCGCGGGTCTGGCGATCACCGCCGAGCAGATCGGCGACCAGCTGGCGCGCCGTCGCCTCGGTTACGGCCGCGGGCCGCGGATGCGCTTCGAGCGCGACGAGTTGCGCCTCATCGGCGGCATCCGCCACGGTCGCACCCTCGGTTCGCCCGTCGCGATCGAGGTCCTCAACTCGGAGTGGCCCAAGTGGGAGCAGGAGATGTCCGCCGCCCCCGGGACGCCGAGCGACAAGTTGACCAAACCCCGTCCCGGTCACGCCGACCTGGCGGGCATGCAGAAGTACGCGTTTGACGACGCGCGCGACGTTCTCGAACGGGCCAGCGCACGAGAGACCGCCGCACGCGTGGTCGCCGGGTCGCTCGCGAGGGCCCTGCTCACGGGGATCGGCGTCGACGTGCTCAGTCACGTCGTGCGGATCGGCACGGTCGCGACGCCAACGGGGGTTCGTCCGGTCGTCGGTGAGCAAGACGTCGTCGACGAGAGCGAAGTCCGCTGTTTCGACGCCGCCGCGGCCGCGGCGATGATTCTCGAGATCAAGGCGGCCGCCAAGGAAGGTGACTCGCTCGGGGGCATCGTCGAGGTGATCGCCTACGGCGTGCCCGTCGGACTGGGCAGCTACGTGCATTGGGACCGAAAACTCGACGGTCTCCTGGCGGGCGCGCTGATGAGCATCCAGGCCGTCAAGGCGGTCGAGATCGGTGACGGCATGGTTCAGGCCTCCCAGCGCGGCAGCGTCGCCCACGACGCGATCGCCGTTGACCAGACGTTCGAGCGCGGGGGAGGGTACGTGCGCCGTTCCGATCACGCCGGGGGCCTCGAGGGCGGAATGTCCTCGGGAGCGCCGATCATCGCCAAAGCGGCGATGAAACCGCTCGCCACGCTGAACCGCCCCGTTCTCGAGACGGTCGACGTCGCCACCGGCGAGTCAACAGTCTCGTTCAAGGAGCGCACCGACGTCACCGCCGTACCGGCCCTCGGCGTCGTCGCCGAGGCAATGATGGCCCTCGTTCTCGCCAACGAGGCATTGCGAAAGTTCGGCGGCGACTCGGTCGAGGAGTTCGCGCGCAATCACGCGTCGTACGTGGCCAACCTGGGCAGCACGTCCTCAGCCGCGCGCGCGACCTAGTCGTGGCGCGCCTCGTGCTCGTGGGTATGCCGGGTACCGGCAAGTCGACGTTGGCGGTCATGGTCGCCGCACGGCTCGGCTGCGAGGCGGTCGACACCGACCAGGAGATCGAGAAATCCGTGGGCTGCGCCGCGAGTGAATACCTGCGTCGCGAAGGTGAACCCGCCTTTCGCGAAGAAGAACTGCGGGCGCTGCGCGACGTGCTGCAAGGTGACGTCGTGGTCTCGACGGGCGGGGGCGTCGTCACGTCGAACGAAGCGCGAGAACTGTTAGGTTCCCAGGTGACGTTGTGGCTCGACGGCGACGACGACGTTCTGATCGCGCGTCTCGAAGGCGGCGACCGTCCCTTGCTCGGCGAGGACATGAAGACCGACCTCGCCCGACTGCGCGCCGAACGCGAGCACTGGTACCGCGAGGTGTCGCTGAGCCGTGTTGACGCGGAGGGAACGCTCGACGAGGTGGTTCGTCGAATCTGCGACGCCGCCGCGGTGGCGTGATGATCGTCACGATTGACCTCACCGAGCGCACGTACGACGTGGTACTCGCCGACGGCGCACGACACCGACTGGCCGAGCTCGTGCGGCTTCGCGCACCCAACGCCCAAGCGTGCGCGATCGTCACCTCGGCGGCGCTGCGCGAACTGCCCTGGTTCGACCTCGACGCGGGTATTGCCCAGTACGTGATCGAGGTGCCCGAGGGTGAGGCGGCCAAGACGCTCTCCACGATCGAATCGGTCTGCGAACGTTTGGCCGAACTCGGACTTTCGCGCCACGACGTCGTGATCGGCGTCGGCGGGGGAGCGATCACGGACCTCGCCGGCTTCGCGGCGGCGGTCTACACGCGTGGGATTGGCGTGATCCAGGTGCCCACGTCGCTCGTCGGACAGGTGGACGCCGCCATTGGGGGCAAGACCGCGGTCAATCTGCGATCGGGCAAGAACCTGGTGGGCGCGTTCCATCAACCGCTCGGCGTGCTGTGTGACTTCGAGACGCTCGCCACCCTTCCCGAACGCGAACGCCTCGGCGGGCTCGGTGAGGTGGCGAAGTGCTGGCTGCTCGAGGGTCGCGACGTCGCCGAACTGGCTCGTTGCTCACTGTCCGAACTCGTGACGATGTCGGTCGAACTGAAGGCGGCGATCGTCACGGTCGACGAGTTCGAGGGGGGCCAGCGCGCGCTCTTGAACTACGGACACACCTTGGGCCACGCGCTGGAGATCGCGGCGCTCGCCCACGACGTGGACGAACTTCGCCACGGTGAAGCCGTCGCGATCGGTCTCGCGTTCGCCGTACGACTCGCGCACGGACTTGGTCGCGTCGACGCCGACGAGATTGTTCGCCACGACGAGGTGCTCGCCACCTTGGGCCTCACGGGCCGCGTGCCCGCGGTCTTTGACTCGCGCGCGTTGGTAGAGGCCATGTCACGCGACAAGAAGGCGCACCACGACCTCGCGTTCGTTCTCGCGGGTCCGAACGGCTTCGAGGTCGTGCGCGACGTTGATCCGGAAGTCGTCGCCAACGTACTAGAACGTTTTCGAGGAGAACAATGAGTAACGAGATACTTCTGCTGTCGGGCCCGAACCTGGACGAACTGGGAACACGCAGTCCCGAGATCTACGGGACCGAGACGTTGGATCAGCACGTGCGGCGCTTCAGCGACGCCGCCAAGGTCCACGGGTTCAGCGTCCGACACCTCCAGTCCAACTTCGAGGGCGACCTCATAGAAGCGGTGCACGGCGCTCGCGCGAGCGCCGTCGCGATCGTTTTGAACGCTGGCGCGTTGACGCATTCGTCGTGGGCCCTCGCCGACGCGCTGGCCTCATTCGATGGTCCCAAGATCGAAGTCCACCTTTCCAATCCCGCGGCGCGCGAACCGTTTCGCCACCTCAGCACACTGGCGGGGGTCGTGAGCGGCTCGATCGCCGGCTTTGGTGCCACGAGTTACGACCTCGCCCTCGACGCGGTCGTTCGCCTCACGTCGCAGTCCGATTAGGCCGTTACGGCCGATTGCCTAGACTAAGCATCGCAACTTTCGCGAAAGGTCCCAAGGCTGATGGCCGCCATTTCTAGCAATGACATAAAGAACGGGATCACCATCAAAGTCGATGAGGGGCTCTTCACGGTCATTGATTTCCAGCACGTGAAGCCGGGCAAGGGCGGCGCGTTCGTGCGCACCAAGTTGCGCAACGCGCGTTCGGGCGCAGTGATCGAACGCACGTACCGATCCGACGAACGGCTCGAACAGGCGATGATCGACAAGCGCGACATGCAGTACCTGTACCGCGACGGTGACGACTACATCTTCATGGACCAGTCGACGTTCGACCAGGTGCCCGTGTCGTCCAAGACGTTGGGCGACGCCGCCAACTTTCTCAAGGAGACGGGCAAGGCCATGCTGATGCTGCACGACGAGGAGATCATCGGTATCGAGTTGCCCGCGTCGGTCGAACTCGAGATCGCCGAGACCGAACCGGGGATTCAGGGTGACCGTGTGTCAGGCGCTCGAAAGTCAGCGACCCTCGAGACCGGTTTCGTCGTTCAGGTGCCGCTGTTCATCGGTCCGGGCGAGATGGTCAAGATCGACACCCGTACGGGTGACTACATCACCCGAGCGTAGGGTGAGCGAACTCGGGGCCCAGCGCCATCACGCCCGTGAACGCGCGCTCGAGATCCTGTACGAAGCAACGATCAAGGACCGCCCGGTCCACGTCATCGTGAGTGAACTCACGCTGGTCCCCGACCCGTACACGGTGATGATCGTGAACTCGGCCGACGAGCACCGGGTTCGCGCCGAAGAGTTGATCAGTCGCTACGCCCAGGACTGGACCCTCGAGCGACTCGCGCTGATCGACCGGTTGATCATGACCATGGCGATCGGCGAGCTCCTGCTCGAGGAGCCGCCGCCCTCGGCGGTCGTGATGGATGAGGCCGTCGAACTCGCCAAGGTCTACTCGACCGATGGTTCGGCCGCCTTCGTGAACGGCGTGCTGTCGGCGTGCGTGGAGAACCTAAAGTAACTGCGACGTTCTAAAGGAGCGGTGCCATGCCGGGCATGCACAATCGATCGCTGGACCTGACGAACGCCTTCGTGGTCTCGCTCTTTCACCACTCGCTCTACGTGAAGAGTGTGCTCTGGCTCGCGGCGGCGGCGTTTGTCTTCCTGTTCTTCCTGGTCCTTTCCAAGCGCATCTTCCAATTCAACCTGTCCAACGATGGTGTCGGGGAGTCCCGGGCCCGCACCTACCTGCGCTGGGCCTTCGGGACGATCTGGCTGGTCGACGGGATCTTGCAGTTTCAAGCGTCGATGCCGCTCGGTCTCGCCAACAACGTCGTGGCGCCGATGGCGATCGGAACGCCGTCGTGGCTGCACACGTTGATGCTGCACGGCGTCACTACGTGGAACGACCATCCCGTTGCCTTCGCGGCCAGCGTCGCGTGGCTCCAGGTCGGCATCGGACTGGGTTTACTTGTCTCGAACGGGCGAACCGGCCGTTGGGTCGCGGGTTTCTCCGCACTCTGGGCGGCGATGATCTGGCTGATCGGCAACGGCGCCGGTGGCGTCTTCATTCACGGCGCGTCGCTCCTGTTCGGTTGGCCCGGCGCCACACTCTTCTACGTCGTGGCGGGCGCGTGGCTCTTCGTTGGCCCCAAACGGTTTGACGCGGACTTCTCCACGTTCACGTTGCGTCTTTTGGCGCTGATCTTGGCCACGGGCGCGGTCCTGCAATCGCTGCCCGCGGCCGGTTTCTGGCACGGCGGGAGCGGCAACGCGCTCACGCAGATGGCGTCGACGATGGCCACCATCCCTCAACCGCACAGTTTGGCGTGGCTGCTGCGTCGCGTGGGTTCAGCCACGTCGAGCGTCGGTGGGGGATTCAACGTGATCGTGATCCTTTGGTTGATGATCTGCTCCTTTGGACTGTGGCGGTCGGTGAAGACCAAGTGGCAGTGGCCCGTGCGCACCCTGGCCATCGGTTGTCTGGTCCTTTGGGTCGTCGCCCAGGACACCGCCCTCTTCGGTGGTCTCGCGACCGACGTCAACTCGATGGTTCCCATGGCCGCGCTGGCGTGGTGTGCCTCACCTCGGTTGCGTCTGATGCCCCATCGCGAGCGTTTCATTCTTGCCGAAGTGACGAGCAGCATCGGCGCCGTGGTCGCCACTTTCGCCGTCGCGATGATCACGACGGCCACGTTGCTGATGTCCTGGGCGGCAGCGGCCAGTCCCGAGAACACCTTCTTCATCGCCCAGAACGGCCCAGTGTCGTCGGCCAACTACGCCGCGCCGACGTTTACGTTGACTGACCAGTTCAACCAGACCTACACGCTCGGCGAGCATCGCGGCCGCGTCACCCTGCTCACGTTTCTTGATCCGGTCTGCTACACCGACTGCCCACTGCTCGCGAACCAGCTGTCGCAACTGCGCTCGGAACTCTCGGCGAACGCCAAACTCGACATCGTGGCCGTGGCCGCCGATCCCTATCACGAGACCCTCGCCAACGTGCGCCACTTCATCGCGATCCACGGACTTACGCACGTGAAGAACTTCTACTTCGTCACCGGCACTCGCGCGAAGGCGAGCGCGGTGTGGTCGGCCTACGGCATTGGCGTGTCGATGAAACCAACGGACAAGATGAGCATTCACGCGGATCTGATGTTCATCGTGGTGCCGAAGAACCGCCTCAAGTGGGTCATCCCCAATGACCCCTTAGCGACGACGTCGGGCACCGCCTCAGCGGTGTCAGAACTGAAGAGCCTCTTGGCGATCGAAGGGGTCCATTAGGCGGTATGAATCGACCGAAACTGGGCGGTTCGTACTCGTCGTGCACCTAGGACGATCGACGCTGACCCCTCGGCGGTGACTGGTGGACTTCGCGTAGGTAGGCGTTGTACGCGCCGAGCGCCGGGTCGTCGGGCTCATTGGTTTCATTGGGCGTCTCGTCGGGTTGTTCGAGCGGTTCTCGCTCGTCTTTCAGTAGTCGTCGCCAAAGGTAGATCGCGTAAGCGGCAAACACCGGCCATTCAACGACGTAGGCCCACGACAGGGTGTTGCCCGACAGCGCGCGACTGATCTCGAGCGTGAACGCGGAGACGCAGATTGCCTCAGCGAATGCGAGACCCGCGTGAATTCCAAGAATTCTCTTAGTTTTTTCTTGCACCAATCTCCAGATTAGTGAACCAGCCAGTTACTCTCAGTACGGAGTTTCCTAAGAAACATCGAATCGCGAGGAGTGATGTATGTCAATGAGAGGGAGACTGGCGACGGTTCTCGGGCTCTTCTTGGTCGCGGTAGGTCTCATCGTGTGGAGCGTGGCCTCATTCCTGAATCCGGGTGTTCCCGGCGGGGTCATCGATTTCACGCACGCCCAACCAGCCGGCCAGGCAGTGAACTTGACAGCACAAGTGGTGGGGTCCATCGGGACCGGTAACCATCCGACGTGGGTCTCGTACCTGGCGAAGGATCCGACCACGGGCAAGTGGGTTCACGACACCACGTGGAAACTGCCCGCCAACACGGTGGTGCACATGACGGTGTACCAGTTCGACAGTGGCAGCCCGCTTCGCAATCAAGAGTGGGGCCAGGTGCAGGGCACGACCGGTAACACCGCGACCTTGAACGGCGCCAACTTCAGCGTCTACAACTCCAACACCGGCAACGGCGTCGGTCACACCTTTGCTATTCCCTCGCTGAATCTCAGCGTGCCGATGGTCGGCGTCAACGGCAGTGCCACCCTGTGTGGCGTGGCGCCGTGCGGTACCAGCTCGCCGCACAACACCGAGACCTTCAGTTTCAAGACGCCAGGTCCTGGCAACTACAACTGGCAGTGCTTCGTGCCCTGCGGTCTCGGTTACCTCTTTGGTAACGGCGGCGGTATGTCGACGCAGAACTACATGGGTGGATTCCTGGAGGTGGTGAGCTAATCATGTCGTCGGAGAACTCAATGAAAACTGAAGTCAATCATTTTCGAAAGATGACGATGATCTGGGTGATCATCTCGGTCGCTGCGGACCTGCTGTTCTGGTTCTGGGTCGGGCCGCACGTCCCACCCGGCACCATGACCTCGACGGCGAAGTCGAACCAGTTCGACTTCACGTTCCTCGTGTTGATCGCCCTGCCGGTAATGATCGGCGTATGGGTCTACCTGGGCTACGCGATCGTCACGTGGAGCGCCAAGCGCGAAGGCGTCCCAGAACCCGTTGGAGGACCCGAGGCGCGAGGTAATCGCAAGGCCCAGGTCGCCTGGATCACGATCACCTCGGTCGTCGTGTTGTTCCTTGCCGGATTCGGAACCGTCGCGGTCATCAACGACCACGGTTCGGGTGGTGGCGAAGGTCCGAACCCGATCTGGAATCCGGCCGGTGCCTCGAAGGCAGAAGCGGCCGCGTTGACCTCAGGTTCGTCGTGGTCGCCCAACAGCAATCAGGTGTTGCCCGTGCAGGTGATCGCCCAGCAGTGGAAGTTCACCTACCGTTACCCGACCTTCGGTGGCTTCGAGTCGTCGGAATTGATCCTTCCGGCGGGCACGACGATCGCCTTTAACGTCACGTCGCTCGACGTCATCCACAGCTTCTGGGCCTATCAGCTCAGTGTGAAGGCCGACGCCAACCCGCAGCAGAACAACGTGGCCTACACCGACACGAAGGGAACCGGCAACTTCACGGTTCGTTGTAGCGAATTGTGCGGTCTCTGGCACGGTGCCATGTACAACTACGGCAAGGTCGTCTCCCAGAGCGCGTTCGTGAACTGGGCGCAGACCACCGAATCGGCCAACGCGGCGAACACCGCGAATCTGCCGCCGTTCGCGTGGACCTACGTACCCGACGCCAACGGGGCGGCCGGTGGCTACTACATCGACGGCAACGTGACGCCGTACAGCCCCTCGGAGATCTACGGCGCAAAGCAGCCCGCGTCCTGATGACGAACACCTCGATGACTGAACAGTCTCTAACGATGAAAGAAACGGAGATCGCGCGATGACAATTAGCGCTGAACGACCGACTGACGTGGCGGCCGACGCTATGGTGCCACCCACGAGTAAAGTCGTCTTGCCCTGGACCCAGCGTCCGGGTTGGATGAGCCAACACCTGGGCACGGCCATCGTCCTGGCGGTTCTGGGCTATGCCTTGGGTCACTGGTTCGGTAACGCCATTTCCAGTAACTACGCCTACATTGCGAACAGTGGCCAGAACTCGATCGCCGACGCGCTCGGACTGGCCGTCGGGGTTCTGGGATGGTTGGTGGGCATTGGTGCCTTGAACTACCCGCTCGCCAAGATCGTCGGCAAAGAGGCCCGGCACGAAAGCACCGTCGAGGGCTGGTCCAAGTACTTTCGCTACAGCCTTGACCACAAGGTCGTCGGCTTGCAGTACGTCGTCGGTGTCTTGTTGTTCTTGTTCACCGGTGGTCTCTTGGCCATGGCGATTCGAACCGAACTGCTGAACCCGACGACGCACGTCTTCAGCCCCGACACCTACATCAAGATCGTCAGTGAGCACGGGACGATCATGATGATGATGGCGACGTCGATCATCGTCGGGCCGCTGGGCAATTATCTGGTCCCGCTCATGATCGGTGCCCGACGCATGGCCTTTCCGCGGATCGAGGCCTTCAGCTTCTGGATCTTCGTCGCCGGTTACGGCGTCATCTTCTCGGCGTTGCCGTACGGCGGCTTCCCGACCGGCTGGACCGGCTACGCGCCGTTGCAGACCCAAGCGGGTCCCGGCATGGTGTCGTACTTGCTTGGATTCGCGGTCATCGGCATGGGCATGATGGCGGCAGGATTCAACATCGCGGTAACCATCATCAACTGTCGAGCGCCGGGCATGACCTGGAGTCGGGTGCCGATCTTCGTATGGTCGATTCTTGCGACCGCCGCTCTCTTGACCCTGGCCACACCGGTGCTGTTCGCGGGTGGCCTGTTCGGACTGCTGGACAAGACCGCGCAGACCGCCTTCTACGTGACCGAGCACGGCGGTAGTTCCTACCTCTGGCAGAACCTCTTCTGGTTCTTCGGTCACCCGGAGGTCTACATCATGGCGCTGCCGGGCTTTGGCATCGTCGGCGAGTTGCTGCCGGTCTTCACGCGCAAACCGTTGTTCGCGTACAAGGTCGCGGCCGCTGGCATGATCGGCGTGGCACTGCTGTCCTTCTTTGTCTGGCAACACCACCTCTTCCAGAGCGGTATCAACCCCGACATGCGACCCCTGTTCATGCTCACGACCGAGTTGATCTCGATTCCGACCGGATTCATCTTCCTCGTCGGTATGGGGACGCTCTATAAAGCGAAGATCAGATTCGAGGTGCCCATGCTGTTCTGCATGGCGGTCTTCTTCAACTTCTTGATCGGTGGCGTCACGGGCGTGTTCCTATCCGACGTGCCGGTGAACGTGACGGTGCACGGAGGGTTCTTCGTACTGTCGCACTTCCACTACACGATCATGGGTGGGTTGCTGTTCGCCTTCATGGCCGGTCTGTACTACTGGCTACCGAAGATGACGGGCAAGATGATGAACCGCAAGATCGGAATGATCCACTTCTGGACCATGTTCGTCTTCTTCAACCTGACGTTCTTCCCGATGTTCATCATCGGCCTCTTGGGTCAGCCGCGTCGCGTGTTCACGTACGCGAAGAACCTCCAGGGACTGAACGACTTCTCATCGATCGCCGCGTTCTGCCTGGGGATATCGTTCCTCATCTTCTTCGCGAACCTGATGTGGTCGATGTTCATCAGTCCCGAGAAGGCGCCTCCGAACCCGTGGGAGTCTCTTGGTCTCGAGTGGCAGACGGCGAGCCCGATTCCGTCGTACAACTTCGAGCGCATCCCGGTAATTCTGACCGACCCGTACCACTACAGCGAAGTTGGTGCCCCGGCGCTGGCGGACTTTGGTGCCGGCGGCGATGATAGTAGAGCTGTGACAACCGGCAGTGATTCGGCCCAGTAGCGAGTGGAGAACGGCATGACCGATATGCAAGACAAGAAGCCTTTCAGCGAAACACCGGAGGAACGCGAGTTCGAACTGCGTGCGCAGATCGGCTCGACCTGGACCGGAGGTCGACTCTTCATTGGGATGTACACGTTCCTCTTGGCGTCACTCGCCTTCTCGTACTTCTACCTTCGTTCGGCGAACAACGGACTGCTGTGGCGTCCCAAGAACATCACGGCGCCGACAAGTTTCGGGTGGGCAATCTATAGCCTCGTCGTGTTGATCGCCTTCCTCGCGTGGTTCGGCCAGGGCCGGCTGCGCAAGGGTGCCGTCACCGACTGGCAGGTCGCGGGATGGGTGGGCGTGTTCCTCGGCCTCGTGGCGCTGTTCTTGCAGATCTGGCAATTGACGGCGCTGCCCTTCTACCCCGGTTCGAGCGGCTACGCCTCGACCTTCATCGGATGGGTCTGCATCAACATCGGCACGCTGCTCTTCGGGACGTACTGGCTCGAGACGACGCTCGCGCGTTCGCATCGTATGCGCAGCGAAGTCGGTGGCACGGACCCGGAGTTAACGGCGATCCCCACGGCACGCTTGTTCCGCGCCAACGTGGCGTCGATGACGTACTTCTGGGGCTTCATCGCTCTAAGCAGCACGCTGTTCTTGTTGATGTTCTACGTCTTGTAGTTTGCTGTCCTGATCGGCGCGAGCCGCTCACGTAAAGTCGTGTTGGAAGTCCAATTGGTAAGGGATGGGTGGTGATGATGCAAGCAGTCGATATCTACATCGGACCGCAGGTGCAGACGATGGTGGTGCTGCTCGGCGTGCTCTGTGGCCTAATGGTCTGGGGCTTCTTCCAGCGTCACCCGTCGGAGTGAGCGAGACACAACCCCGCACTGCATCATCGATCAACGTCGCGACGTTTCGCAACGTGCTCGCCGTCGCCGGTCTGCTTCTCTGGCTAGCTTTTCTGGTTCCTCCCGTCTCGTCGTGGTCACTTCGCTACGAGTACGCCCAGGCGATCCAGTACTGCGTCTTCGCCGTGCTGGCACCTGCTCTTCTGGTGGCGGGCGCGCCATGGAAGTTGCTGGGACTGGCCTCACGCGAACCCCACGTCGTCGACGCCGACGGCAGGGTCGTCTCGCCGAGCCGTCCGCGATTCATCGACCGTTGGTCGATCGTTCGCTCGAGCCGGTCCGGACAGCAGCGGGCCTATGTCCTGGTCATCGCCTTCTCGCTGATGACTATCTTCTGGCGGGTATCACCGGTCGTGAACGCGTTGGTTCGCCACCCCTGGCTCGTCGTCGTCGAATCCCTGGCCCTCATCTCGGTCGGCGTGCTGCTGTGGCTCGATCTGATCGAGTCACCACCGGTGACGCCGTGCACGCCTCGTCCGTACCGCATCGGTATGGCCACGACGTCGATGTGGGTGGTATGGGTACTGGCCTACCTGCTCGGTCAGTCCAACGATTCGTGGTACCGGGCGTTCCACCACGTGGCCGGTCACGGTGTCTCGCTGTCGGCCGATCAGCAGCTGATCTCGGGGTCCCTGTGGCTCCTGACGGCAGGGGCCTTTCTTCCGGTCATCTTCTGGAACCTGGTCCACTGGTTGCAGGCCGAAGAGGACCCCGACGACGAGTTGGTTCGCCTTATTCGCCAGGACAAGATCTCGTAGTCTGCGTGCGTCGGTCGGCGAGACCGCTCAACGCGTCGCGTCGACGTGACCGTGGCGATCACGCACCGCGTGTCCGAGGTCAGGTGCCGGGTAGCTGCGCGAGTACCGGCAGTTTCAACGGGGTGAGTTGTATGCCCAGGATCTTGCTCGCCTGGGCGAGGTCGGCGAGCGCGTTCGTGCGGTCCTTCGCGAGGTAGTTCTCCTGCTTGGTCAGGTCGCTTAGGTGCTTCTTGTCGCCGGGGTGGTTAAAGAGATAGAGGATGTCCGCGATGGACGCGTCCGCGTCATTGGTCATCCAGGTCACGACCACACTGAGCATCGTGTCGACGTGCGCTCCGGCGGTCGTGTCGGTGACCTGGAGGTTGTTGGTCAGATCTGAGACCGGTGCGCCGGCGAAAGAACACGCCACCTGGTCCTCGGTGAGATAGGTTCGCGCGACGGCGTAGTTCGAGAGCGACAGGGTCCCCGCGGCTCGCTGGTCGTAGAACGAGAATGCCTGTTTGATCGCGTACGAACATGGCGCGAGGTCTTTGTTGATCTGCTTCAGAGAGGCGTTCTGGTAGCTCGCGTCCTGGGCCTTGCTGACGTGCTGGGGCAGGTCGGTGATGACCGACACGGCCACGACGACGACGATCACGGCGGTGGCCAAGAACCAAGGTCGCTTGTACCACACGGCCTTCATCGTGCCGAGGGAGGACGCGGCCATCGACGCCGGGTCGTAGGGGGTCCCGTCGAAGTCTGAGGGGGTGTCAGTCACTTGACAAGACTATCGGCCGTTTGCGCGATGCCCTTGGCGAAGCGGCTGATATCGGAGGATCCGAGACTGAAGACGCCGGCGTGGTTCTCGTTGCCAAATGGCACCGCCAGTTCGCGCAACTCACCCTTGGGATCGATGAAGTAGATGACGTTGTTATGGGCCACTTCGCTCGCGGTTGCGCCCACTTTCACGCTTACCCCGTACTTGATCCACACTGCGTTCAGTTGCAGGAGCGGACCGGTCAGGAAGTACACCGACGGCGTGTTCGCCAGTTGGGGGACGCTGAGTGCGGCGGGCGCGGCGTTGAAGGCGAAGTGGCCGGGGTCGGAGTTGACGATCACGAAGTCGACCTTGCTCGCCTTCGCTCCGAGCAGCACCCGCGCCTGTCTGATCTCGGCGCCCAGCACCGGACAGACGTCGTTGCAGTTGACGTTGTAGAAGCTGAGAACCACCACTTTGCCCTTCGCGCCGCTGAGACTCCAGTTCTGGTTCGCCTGGTCGCGAAGGGTGAAGGGTGACGCCTGGGC
>DAIOEY010000004.1:15647-20412 GCA_036745995.1 Acidimicrobiales bacterium
TTCGTCTCGTCCATTCTCTCGTCAGCCCCTTTTGGTTTGAGTCAACTCTAGTGAGGCACTCGAACGCCGCGGTACCGTGACGGTCATTCGCACCAGCGGCTTCAACGAATCGGGCGGTAGGGTAAGCGCGTGAGCGGAGAGGGTGTGGATCCCAACGTGCCCGACGGGGCGGGGCCGGTGGTGCCGCGGCGCCTAAGAGGCAGCGCGGCGCTGCGAGCACATCTCACGTTGACGCTCGGCCTCGCGTTGTGCGCCGTGGCCTTCTGGTTCGAGATCGGCCGCGCCGAGAGTGGCAACGAACTTAGCTGGGCCTACGTGTTCGAGTGGCCGTTGCTGGCGATCTTCGCCGTCTACATGTGGTGGAAGGTGCTCCATCCCGACGCCGAGAAGGTAGCCAAATCCAAAGCCGGGAAACCCGCGATCGCTCCCGAGTTCTCTGGCATGCTGAGCGCTTGGCAAGACCATCAACGCGAGCTCTCCGAGACCCAGAGGACGGCGGAGGCCGAACTGGCCGAAGAGCGAAATCGGGCGAGGGAGTGAGCGCACCGTTGGCCCGAGGCATCCATGCGGGCTCAGCGGCGCTGCCTTACGCGCTGTACGTTGGTGCGACGATGACCACAGATAAGGCGAGAACGTGAACTACGTGGTGCGGCACTGGTCGTTCGACCCGTTCATCATTGGTGTCGTGATCACGGTGCTGGCCCACGAACGGGGTCTTTCTCGACTGCGAGCGCACTCGGCGACCGAGCGCGTGCGGCGCCGTCGGCGGCGATCGCTGCTGTTCTACTCGGGCCTCGCCGTCTTGCTCGTGGCGGTCGTCTCGCCGATCGACTACTGGTCATCGAACTACTTCTTCGTCCACATGATCGAGCACGTACTCATTGGGTTCGCCGCGCCGGTACTGATCGTGGCGGGCGCACCGTGGATCCCGATGATGTTCGCGCTCCCGGTGAAGACACGCCGCAAGGTCGGGCGGTACTTCTACCTGAGCGCCCGGGCTCGGATCTTTCGCGCCGTAGGCCGATTCGTGCGCAACCCGTGGGTCGCCGTCTTGTCGTTCAATACAGCGATGCTCGTCTGGCACGTGCCGCGGCTCTTCACGCTCTCCGAGAACAACCAGGCCGTCCATATCTGGTTGATGCACGGCAGCTTCATCGTGACCGGTGTGCTGTTCTGGCTGCAGATCATCCCTTCGTATCCGATGCGTCCCGCCAAGAACGCCATCTGGCAGGCGGGCGCGATCATCGCGACCGACGTCACGATGACGGTTCTCGCGATCTCCATGAGCTTTCTCACGGCCGTGAGTTGGTACCCGACCTACGCCCATCTCGCCGGCGTCACCCTGTCGCCCTTCGCCGACCAGCAGATCGGGGCCGCGATCCTGTGGGTCTGCGGTGACTTCTGGGCGTTACCCGCGCTCTACGTCGTGCTACGTCGGGCCATCGATCAGGATGGTTCGCTGTCGTCGGTCTTTGACCGCATGACGGGGCGAGGCGCGTCACCCACGCTCGAGCAGTTCCGTCCCTCGCGCGTCGCCGATTCCACGCTCCCCAAGTCGCCGTAGACCAACGCGTTGCGTGACTGTCGCGAGAGGACCTTCTGCTATCGTGAAGGGCACGTACGTCGTGAAGCGGGTCCTGTGAGGCTCGTACGACCGGAGGAATCGTGGCAGAGAACCTAGGGCGTGGATCAACTCGACGCGGCACGTTCGTCGCCCGTTCCCAGCTTCTCTCCGCCGACGACGTGTCGCGCGCACTGCGCCGCATGGCCCACGAAGTCCTCGAGCGCAACAGTCACGACGAACAGATCGTCGTCATTGGGCTGCAAACCGGCGGCGTGGCCTTCGCCGAACTCTTGGCGGCCCTGCTCGGCGAGATCAGTGGTGCGCCTGTGGCGCTCGGCGTGATCGACGTCGGCTTCTTCCGCGACGACTTGAGTCGTCACCCCGTAAGGGACTCGTCGGCCACCTCGCTGCCCGTCGATCTCGACGGGCGTGTCGTCCTGCTCGTCGACGACGTGCTCTTCACCGGTCGCACGATCCGCGCGGCCCTCAACGCACTCGCCGAATGGGGTCGGCCCCGAGCGATCCAACTGGCCGTCATGGTCGACCGCGGACATCGCGAACTACCCATCCGACCCGACTTCGTGGGCAAGAATCTGCCGACGGCGCTCGGCGAGGCGATTCGCGCCACGCTCGAGGGCGTGTGGATCGGGACCGAGGAGTTAACGTGAGCGACTCGATCCGCGGCACCAACCTCCTGACCCTCAATGGTCTGACGCGCGCTGGCATCGTTGACGTGCTCGACACGGCCGAGTCGTTCGTTGAGGTCAACCGCCGTTCGGTGAAGAAGGTTCCGGCGCTGAAGGGTCGCGTCGTCGCGTCGTTGTTCTACGAAGAGTCCACCCGAACGCGACTCAGTTTCGAAACGGCCGCCAAGCGACTCAGCGCCGACGTGTTGTCGCTCGCGGTCGCCTCGAGCAGCGTGAAGAAGGGCGAGTCGCTGCGCGACACCATCGCGACGATTGACGCCCTCGGTATCGACGCGGTCGTCCTGCGCCACCAGTCGAGCGGCGCGAGCGAACAGGTCAGCCGCTACGTGCCCCACGTACGGGTGATCAACGCCGGTGACGGACTCCACCAGCACCCGACCCAGGGTCTGCTCGACGCCTTCACCGTCCGCCAGGTGCTCAGTGAGCGTCACGGGACGTCCGGGCCCGAATCGGGCGCGGAGCTCTTCAGCGGCCTGCGCGTGTTGATCGTCGGCGACATCCGCCACAGCCGCGTCGCGCGCAGCGACATCGCGGCCTACGTGGCGCTCGGCTGCACCGTGCGCGTCGCCGCGCCCGGCACGTTGCTGCCCAGCGACGTGGAGCATTGGCCCGTCGAGGTGGTTGACGACTTCGAGGCGGCCCTCGCGTGGGCCGACGTGGTGGCGTTGCTGCGCCTGCAGCGCGAACGTGGCAGCGGTTCGTTCGTGCCGAGTCTCAGCGAGTACACGCAGACCTACGGCCTCACCCTCGAGCGTTCAGCATTGCTGCGTCCGAGCGCGATCATCATGCACCCGGGTCCGATGAACAGGGGAGTGGAGATCGACTCGCGCGTCGCGGACTGCGCCGCCGCCGTGATAGAGCGTCAGGTCGCCAACGGCGTGCCGGTCCGCATGGCGGTGCTGTACCTCACGATCGCGGGACACCAAGGAGAGCACCACTCATGACGTCGATCATCGTGCGCAACGGCCTCATCGTCGGACCGAGCGGTGCTTCGGTGGGCGACGTGCTGATCGAGGACGAGCGGATCGGTGCCGTCGGCCCCTCGATCGACGCGCCCTCTGGCGCGCACGAGGTCGACGCGACCGGCTGCTGGATCGGTCCGGGACTGGTGGACCTGCACACGCACTTGCGCGAGCCCGGACGTGAAGAGGCCGAATCGATCGAGAGCGGGGCGCTCGCCGGCGCGATCGGCGGTTTCACGGCGCTCGTCGCCATGCCCAACACTGAACCGGCACTCGACAACGTGGCGCTCGTCTCGTACGTGCTGGGTCGCGGGGAGCGCACGGCGATCGACGTCGCGGTCGCCGGCGCGATCACCCAGGGACGACGCGGCGAACTGCTCGCCCCTCTCGCCGAGATGGCGGCTCTGGGCGTGCGTCTGTTCACCGACGACGGCGACGGGGTCCAGGACCCGTCGATGATGCGTCGCGCCCTCACGTACGCCAAGCCCCTCGGCGTGCGCCTCGCCCAGCACTGCGAGGACCAGTCGCTCGCCCAGGGCGGGTCGATGAACGAGGGTGCGGTGAGTAGTCGCCTCGGACTGGTGGGGCGTCCCGCGATCGCCGAGGAGCTGATGGTCTTGCGCGACATCGAGCTCGTCCGCCTCACGGGTGGCGCGGTCCACTTCTTGCACCTTTCGACGAAGCGTTCGGTGGCGATGGTCGTCGCCGCGCGCCGCGAGGGTCTGGACGTCACGTGCGAGGTGGCGCCGCACCATTTCACACTCGACGAGACCGCGTGCGAAGGATTCGATCCACTGTTCAAGGTGCACCCGCCGTTGCGCACCGCCGGCGACGTGGCGGCGCTGCGCGCCGCGCTGCGCGATGGCGAGATCGACGCCGTGGCGACCGATCACGCGCCGCACGCGCCGGAACTGAAGGACCTGGCCTTCGACGAGGCGCCGGCCGGCATGCTCGGACTCGAGCATTCGGCGGCACTGACCTTCGAGGCGCTCGGCGCGGCCGACGCCGACGCGCAACTGTTCTTCGAGTTGCTCAGCCGAGGACCGGCGCGCGTCGCCCAGCTACGATCGAGCGACCGTCGCGTGCGCCACAGCGCCCACGGCGGCCAGGTGCTCGCCGGCGAGGACGCCAACCTGGTCGTCTTTGACCCCCGCGAACGCTGGACGGTACGGCGCGACGCGTTGCACGGTCGCTCGACGAACACCCCCTACGACGGGCGCGACCTGGTCGGGCGCGTGCGCGCGACGATCGCGAAGGGTCGCCTCGTCGTCGACCAGAACGAACTCACGTGACGCGCCCGGGCGCAACCCTCGTGCTCGCCGACGGGACGACGTTCGAGGGCTACGCCGCGGGCTTCTTGCCCGAGGCGGGGACCACCAGCGGCGAGTTCGTCTTCAACACCGCCTTGAGCGGCTACCAGGAGGTCATCACCGACCCCAGCTACGCCGGCCAGATCATCGCCTTCACGTACCCCCACATCGGCAACTACGGCGTGACGCCCCTCGACGAGGAGAGCGCGCGTCCCTGGTGTC
>DAIOEY010000004.1:20512-24448 GCA_036745995.1 Acidimicrobiales bacterium
GCCGACCAGGTGCGCGAACTTGGCCCCGACGGCGTCTTTCTGTCCAACGGCCCCGGCGACCCGGCCGCGTTGTCGCGCAACGTCGCGGTGATCGAACGACTGCTCGGTGCCGTGCCGATCTTCGGCATCTGCCTCGGTCACCAACTGCTCGCGAGCGCTCTCGGTGCGACGACGTTCAAGCTCCCCTTCGGCCACCACGGCAGCAACCACCCGGTCCAGGACCTCGCGTCGGGCAAGATCGAGATCACCGCGCAGAATCACAACTACGCCGTGACGCCGGACTCGATGGAACGCGCCGTCGTGAGTCACGTCAATCTGAACGACGGCGTGATCGAGGGCGTGTCGTCGTTCGAGGAACGGTGCTTCTCGGTGCAGTACCACCCCGAAGCGGGGCCCGGTCCGCACGACGCGCGCTACCTCTTCGACCGTTTCGAACACCTGCTGCGCCGCGGCGCCCTCGAGGTCCACTGATGCCGCGGCGCGACGACATCTCGTCGATCATGGTCATCGGCTCAGGTCCGATCGTGATCGGCCAGGCCTGTGAGTTCGACTATTCGGGTACCCAGGCCTGTCAGGTGCTGCGCGCCGAGGGCTACCGCGTCATTCTCGTCAACTCCAATCCCGCGACGATCATGACCGACCCCGCGACCGCCGACGTCACCTACGTCGAACCCCTCGACGCCGACGTGTTGACCGACATCCTCGAACGCGAGCGACCCGACGCGCTGTTGCCGACTCTCGGGGGACAGACGGCACTCAACCTGACGATGGAACTCGTACGCCGCGGGGTCACGAAACGCCTGGGCATCGAGGTGATCGGCGCACGGCCCGAGGCGATCGACACCGCGGAGAACCGTGAACTCTTCAAGGTCGCCATGGCGGACATTGGCTTGGCTGTGCCCGAGTCGGGCTTCGCGCACTCGGTCGACGAGGCGCTCGCGATCGCCGAGTCGGTCGGCTGGCCGATCATCATCCGACCGAGCTTCATCCTCGGTGGCGCCGGCACCGGCATCGCCCACGATGCCGACACTTTTCTCCGTCTCGCCGTCGAGGGCATCGCGGCCTCGCCGATCGGCGAGATCCTCGTGGAGAAGTCCATCGCGGGTTGGAAGGAGTTCGAGCTCGAGGTCATGCGCGACGTCGCCGACAACTGCGTCGTGATCTGCAGCATCGAGAACTTCGATCCGATGGGCGTGCACACGGGCGACTCGATCACCGTGGCCCCCCAGCAGACGCTCTCGGACGTGGAGTTCCAGGCGATGCGCGACGACGCCTTCGCGGTACTGCGACGCGTCGGAGTGGAGACCGGCGGGTCGAACGTGCAGTTCGCGGTGCACCCCGAGACCGGTGAGCGCCTCGTGATCGAGATGAACCCCCGGGTCAGTCGTTCGAGCGCCCTCGCGTCCAAGGCGACGGGATTCCCGATCGCCAAGATCGCCGCGCGTCTCGCCGTTGGCTACACGCTCAACGAGATACGGAACGACATCACCAAGGTGACCCCGGCGAGCTTCGAGCCGGTGATCGACTACGTCGTGACCAAGATCCCCCGATGGGCGTTCGAGAAGCTTCCGGGCGCCACGCCCGAACTCGGCACCCGGATGCAGTCGGTGGGTGAGGTGATGGCGATCGGGCGTAACTTCGCCGAATCGTTGCAGAAGGCGATCCGTTCGCTCGAACAGGGACGGATCGGCTTCGCGCTCGGGAGGGGTAACGAGTTCGTTGATCTCGAGGACGCCGACCTGTGGCACCGCTGCGTCGTCGCGACGCCCGAGCGGCTCTTCGCGCTGCACGAGGTGATCTGGCGTGGCGCCACCACCGACGAGGTCGTGGCGCGCACCATGATCGACCGTTGGTTCGTCGATCAGTTGGCGCTGATCGTGCAACGCGAACGCGAACTCTCGAGCGGTCTCGACGTCGAGCAACTCGATCGGCGCGGGTGGCTGCGCTACAAGCAGTGGGGTTTCTCCGATCCCCAGATCGCCCTGTTGAGCGGACGCACGACCAGCGAGGTCACCGTCGCGCGACGATCTGCCGGCGTCGAGACGACGTTCAAGACGGTCGACACCTGCGCGGCCGAGTTCGACGCGGCGACGCCGTACCACTACAGCACCTACGAGGACACCAGCGAGGTGGAACCGTCCTCGCGTGATCGCGTCATCATCCTCGGTTCGGGACCCAACCGCATCGGCCAGGGCATCGAGTTCGACTACTGCTGCGTGCACGCGTCAATGGCGCTGCGCGACATGGGCTACGAGACGGTGATGATCAACTGCAATCCCGAGACGGTGTCGACCGACTACTCGACGTCGGACCGACTCTACTTCGAACCCCTGACGCCCGAGGACGTCGCCGAGGTCATCGCCGCCGAGCAGGCGGCCTGTCGCGACGGCGCGCGCGTCGTCGGCGTGATCGTGGCGCTCGGTGGCCAGACGCCGCTCAAGCTCTCGCACTCGATCGACCCTGCGCTCGTGCTCGGCACGCCCGTGGCGTCGATCGACGCCGCCGAGGACCGCGAACAGTGGTCGGCGATCTGCAGCTCGCTGGGGCTTCGCCAACCGCCGGGCGACGTCGTGTTCACCCACGAGCAGGCCAGGGCCGTCGTGCGGACAATCGCTTACCCGGTCCTCGTGCGACCGAGCTACGTCCTGGGAGGGCGCGCCATGGAGATCGTCTACGACGACGCCTCACTCGAGCGAGTGATGGCGAACCTGACGAACCTGCACGGGGCGCTGGCGCGCGAGGGCGGCGTCTCGGCGACGCGACCCATACTCATCGACAGTTTCCTCGAGGACGCGATCGAGGTCGACGTGGACGCGGTGCGCGACGTCGACGGCGACCTCTTCGTCGCGGGCATCATGGAACACGTCGAAGAGGCCGGCGTGCACTCGGGCGATTCAGCCTGCGCGTTGCCGCCCCAGACCCTGAGTGCGCGCGTGCTCGAGACGCTGCACGATCACACCCGTCGTATCGCCGATGTCCTGGGCGTCGTCGGACTGATCAACGTGCAGTACGCGGTGAAGGACGAGGAGGTCTTCGTGCTCGAGGCCAATCCGCGTGCGAGCCGCACCGTGCCCTTCGTCGCCAAGGCGACCGGCGTGGCACTCGCCCAAGTGGCCGTACGCGTCACGATGGGCCAACGACTGGCTGCGTTGCGTGCCGAGGGGCTCGTACCGGCCCAGACGCCCGAGCCGGCGTACGTCAGCGTGAAGGAAGCGGTCTTGCCGTTCTCGCGCTTCCCGGGTGTCGACACGGTGCTCGGACCAGAGATGCGCTCGACGGGAGAGGTGATGGGCGTGGGGGAGAGTTTCGGGATCGCCTTTGCCAAGGCCCAACTCGCCGCCGGCACCAGACTGCCCGACAGCGGTCAGGTCTTCATGTCGCTCGCCGACCGAGACAAGATCCAGGGTCTCGAACTGGCCCGTCAGCTCGAGGCGCTCGGCTTCACCATCGCCGCGACGGTCGGCACCGCCGGATTCCTTCGCGCGAACGCCGTGTCGGTCGCCACACTCGTGGGCAAGGTCGGTCTCGCCGACATGGGCGCGAACGCCGTGTCGATGATCGGTGACCACGAGGTCCAATTAGTCGTCAACACGCCTTCGGGCAGCGGCGCGCGCGCCGACGGCGCCCTGATTCGAGCCGCCTGCGTCGTGCACGCGGTGCCGTGCCTGACGACCCTCAACGCCGGTCTGGCGGCGGCGAAGGGGATCGCGGACACCCGCGCCCACGGTTGGCGGGTTCGCTCGTTACAGGAGCTGCACGGGTGAGTGGCGTCGACCTGACCACGCACGTCGGATCGCTGACGTTGCGCACGCCGGTCTTGACGGCGGCGGGCACCTCGGGCCACGGCGACGAGTTGAGTGGCTACGGTGAGTTGTCCCGACTCGGCGGCGTCGTCGTGAAGTCGCTCGCGGCCTTCGCGTGGGAGGGCAACGCGCC
>DAIOEY010000004.1:24548-26184 GCA_036745995.1 Acidimicrobiales bacterium
AGCCGGGTCGCGGGTGTGCCACTGTGGGTAAAGCTCAGTCCCAACACCCCGGACCTGGTGGCGATCGCGGGCGCGGCGATCGACGCGGGCGCCGACGCGCTCGTGCTCGTCAACACGGTCCTCGGCATGGCGATCGACATAGAGCGGCGTCGTGCGGCGCTCGGCAACGGAGGTGGTGGAGTGAGTGGACCAGGCATCTTGCCCGTCGCGCTACGCGCGGTGTACGAATGTCGTGCGGCGTATCCGACGACACCGATCGTCGGGGTCGGCGGCGTCAGTACGGGCGAGGACGCCGTGGCGATGCTGATGGCGGGGGCGAACGCGGTCGAGGTCGGTACGGCCACCTTCGCCAACCCCCGTGCGCCGTGGCTCGTCCAGTCGGGCCTCGTCGAATGGATGGAGCGTCACGGCGTCACGTCACCCGGCGAGATCGTGGGAGCCGCCCATGGTTGAGTCCTTCGGCACGAGGCTCCAGGAGCGCATCCGTGCGCTCGGACCGCTCTGTGCGGGCATCGACCCGAGTCGTCAGTTGCTCGAATCGTGGGGGCGGGCCGATTCGGTCGAAGGCCTCGAGTTCTGCGCCCTGGCCGTGCTCGAAGCGGTGCTCGACACGGCGGCCGCGATCAAACCCCAGGTCGCCTTCTTCGAGCGATTCGGATCGGCCGGTTTCCGGGTCCTCGAGCGGCTGATGAGCGACGCGCGAGACGCCGACGTCCTCGTGGTCGCCGACGCGAAACGTGGCGACATCGGCGTAACGAACGAGGGCTACGCCGAAGCCTGGCTGGCCGATCGCTCGCCGGTGGTCGCCGACGCCGTTACGTTGCACCCCTACCTCGGCGTCGGCGCCCTGTCGCCGATGATCGACATGGCGACGGCCACGGGTCGGGGAGTGTTCGTGCTGGTAGCCACCTCGAACACCGAGGGCCGAGCGATGCAGGCGGCACGTGGCGAGGACGGTGAGCGGGTCGAGGACCTGGTGTTGCGCATGGTCGCCGAGATCAACCAGCGCAGCGACGGGCGAGGTTCGGTGGGCGTCGTGCTGGGCGCGACCCGCGACCGTCCCGAGTTCGATCTCGCGTCACTCGGCGGCCCGTTCCTCGTGCCCGGGGTCGGCGCACAGGGCGCGAGCGCGGAGAACGTCGCGCGACTCTTTGACCGCTGTCCCCAGGGCACCGTGCTCGTGAACGTGAGTCGGTCGATCCTTCAGGCCGGCCCCGAGCGCTCGGCACTGCGCGACGCGGCCCAACGCTGGCGCGACGATCTGAGTTCGGCACTTCTCTGAACACGCGCCACCGGCGAGGAGTATTCTTTGCTCGTGGGTCCGACGCCGCCATCTCTATCGCACGAGCAACGTGTGGAGGCGTCACGTCTCGCGGTCGCGAACCGGCGCCGGCGCGCCGAAGTGAAGCGGATGGTGAAGTCGGGCGACCTCTCACTCGAAGAATTGTTCGAGCTCGCCAAGCATGAGGAGTGCGTGGCCCAGATGCGCGCGCACGACCTCATCAGCGCGTTGCCCGCGATCGGTGAGGTGAAGGCCGAGCGGATCATGACCAAGGCCTCCATCGCCAAGACGCGGCGCATCCGCGGTCTGGGTCCCAAACAGCGCGCAGAACTGTTCCGGGCCCTTGTCCGCTGA
>DAIOEY010000004.1:26284-29268 GCA_036745995.1 Acidimicrobiales bacterium
GACGACCTCGATCGTGCCGCGGGCGAAATCCTCTCTATACTGGAAGAACTCCGCCGTCAGCGGCGCACCCCCTCGAAAAAGGACTAGAACCATGGCCGACCGCCCCACCCTCGTTGACCCACCCATTGAGAACCTGCTGGGCAAGGTAGGCGACTCCAAGTTCACGCTCGTTGCGGTGGCCGCAATCCGGGCGCGCGAGATCAACGAGTACTACAACGGTCTCGGTTCGGGCCACGGCGCCCTGATCCCGCCGCAGGTGACGTCGCTGTCGAACAAGTCACTCTCGCTCGCGCTCGAGGAGCTCTACGAAGGCAAGCTCGAATTCCATCGACCCACCCCCGAGGAGATCGAAGCCGAGCAGCTCCAGATTGCCGCACTGGAGCAGGCTCGCCAGGACGCCAACAACGACCTGGACGCCTTCACCGATGCCCTCCGCGACGCCTAATTCGTTCGGTCCTCGTGTTGTCTTAGGGGTTGCCGGCGGCATCGCCGCTTACAAGTCCGTTGAATTGTTACGTCGCCTTTCCGCGGCCGGCTACCACGTTGCTCCGGTCCTCACGCCCGACGCCACCCGTTTCGTCGGCGCCGTGACGTTCTCGGCACTGGCGAGCGAGCCGGTGCGCACCAGTCTCTACGGCGATCCCACGACGCCCATTCCCCACACGTACCTGGGTCAGCACGCCGACCTCATCGTGGTCGTGCCCGCCACGGCGCACCTCATCGCTCGCTACGCCATGGGTCTCGCCGACGACCTGTTGACGGCCACCCTGCTGGCGTCAAGCGCGCCGGTGCTGCTCTGTCCGGCGATGCACACCGAGATGTGGGAACAGCCCTCGGTCCAGGAGAACCTCGCCACGCTGCGTCGACGCGGCGTGATGGTGCTCGAACCCGTCGCCGGACGCCTGGCGGGCGGGGACGTGGGCACCGGTCGACTGTGCGAGCCCGACGTGATCTTCGATCTGATCGAGAAGATCGTGCACGGCTACCGCGGACCCTTGAGTGGGCGTCGCGTGCTCATCAGCGCCGGGGGCACGCGGGAACCGATCGACCCGGTACGCGTCATCACGAATCGGTCCTCGGGTCGTCAGGGCTACGCCCTCGCCGAGGTGGCGCACCGACTCGGCGCCGAGGTGACGTTACTCTCGACCGTTGAGCTCAACCTGGCTCTCGACGTCGTGCGAGGCGTCGAGGTCGTCGAGGTTGAAACGGCCGCGCAGTTGCACGAAGCGACGATGGCGCGCACCGACGACTACGACGCCGTCATCATGGCCGCCGCCGTCGCGGACTTCACGCTGAAGCCGTCGCCCGAGAAGCTCAAACGGCGCGACGGCGTTCCCCGTCTGCAGTTCGAACCGACCGCCGATATCGTCGCGGATCTGGTCGCGCGACGTCACGCGGATCAGGTGATCGTCGCCTTCGCCGCCGAGTCGACCGACGTCCAGACGAACGCGCTCGCCAAACTACGCGCCAAGGGCGTCGACGTACTCGTCGTCAATGACGTGAGCGCCCCGGGGGTCGGATTCGAGCACCGGACCAATGAGGTGACGATCTACGGGCGCGACGAAAGCGCCATTACGGTCTCGTTGCGCTCCAAAGAAGCCATTTCGCTGGAGATCTTGACTAGGGTGGCCTCATTGTTATCGCAAGGAGCCCAATGAGTGACCGCACCCTCTTCACCTCGGAGTCGGTGACCGAAGGACATCCCGACAAGATCGCCGATCAGGTCTCTGACGGCGTCTTGGACGCGATTCTCAGTCAAGACCCCCTCGCTCGCGTGGCGTGCGAGACACTCTTGACGACCGGGCTCTGTGTCGTGGCGGGTGAGATCACGACGAGCGCTCTCGTGGACATCACCGCCATCGCACGCAAGACCATCCTCGACATCGGATATGACGACACGGCCAAGGGCTTTGACGGCAGGACCTGTGCGGTGCTGGTGTCACTCGACAAGCAGAGTTCCGACATCGCCGGCGGCGTTGACACCGCGCTCGAGCACCGCGACGGGTCGGGCGGCGAAGACGAGTTGAACGCGCTCGGCGCGGGCGACCAGGGAATGATGTTCGGTTACGCGTGCAGCGACAACGACGACTACATGCCCCTGCCGATCTGGTTGGCCCATCGCTTGTCGATGCGTCTCACCCAGGTGCGCCGTTCGGGTCAGATTCCCTACCTGCGCCCCGACGGCAAGACCCAGGTGACGATCGCCTACGAGCACGGACGCCCCGTCGCGATCGACACCGTGCTGGTCTCGACCCAGCACGAGGACGGCTACGACTCACAGACAACCATCAAGCGCGACGTGCTTGAGCACGTGATTCGTCCGATGTTGCCCGCCGACCTCGACGTCAGTTCGATGAACGTCTACGTGAACCCGTCGGGCAAGTTCGTGCTCGGCGGGCCCCACGCCGACGCCGGGCTGACGGGCAGAAAGATCATCGTCGACACCTACGGCGGGATGGCGCGCCACGGTGGGGGCGCGTTCTCGGGCAAGGATCCGTCCAAGGTCGACCGCTCCGCCGCCTACGCGGCTCGTTGGGTCGCCAAACACGTGGTCGCGTCGGGCGCGGCCGAGCGCTGCGAGGTCCAGGTCGCCTACGCCATCGGCGTCGCGCGTCCGGTGTCGGTACTCGTCGAGACGTTCGGAACCGAGCGGGTCGACCGCGCCAAGATCGCCAAGGCCGTCGACGCCATCTTCGACCTGCGTCCCGCGGCCATCATCCGTGACCTCGATCTGCGTCGTCCCATCTATCAGCGCACCGCGGCCTACGGGCACTTCGGGCGTAGCGATCAAGGCTTTACCTGGGAGCAGACGCCCCGACTCGACGATCTGCGCCGGGAACTGTCGCTCGCGTAGTGACCGCGTCGCGCGCGGTTCGCATCATCACTGAAGTGGCGGCGGTCGATCGACCCTTCGACTACCTCGTCGGCGAGAACACCGCGCAGGTCGCCGTGGGCGACCGCGTGCGCGTTGACTTCAACCACCG
>DAIOEY010000004.1:29368-30465 GCA_036745995.1 Acidimicrobiales bacterium
CCCACGAGCGACCCGTTGCCGTTGATCCTCGGTGCCTTCGAAGCGTGTCGTGCGCGAGAGGGATCCCTGCTCGTGCTGGTACCCACTGAATCGTGGGCCCGGCGCCTTCGCGGTCGGCTCGAACAGCGCGGTTGCGCGGTCGCGTCGGGTGAGACCGAGTGGGACCGCATGCGCGCGCAGTGGCCCGTGATCGTGGGCGCCCGCGGTGTCGCCCTCGCACCGACACCGCGCGTCGCCGGGGCGGTCATCGTCGACGCCGACGACGAGGCCTACCGATCGGAGGCGGCCCCCACGTGGGACGCGGTGACGATGCTGCGCAAACGATGCGAGCTCGATGACGCGCCACTGTGGATGACCTCGATGATCCCGTCACCGGCGCTGCTGGATCGTGGCGCGTACCGCGAGGGCGGCGATCTCGTAGGGGGTTGGCCGCGCGTGGTGGTGGTCGACCGGCGCCAGAGCGACCCGCGTGACGGGGCACTTTCGCGCGAGGCGCTGGACGCGGCACACCGGGCGCTGGGCGGTGACGAAGCGGTGGCGGTCGCGGTCGTCTTGCAGCGACTCGGCACCGGGCGTCTCTTCGCCTGTCGTCGCTGCGGCGAGCTGGCTCGCTGCGCCGTATGCGGCCAAGGTGAAGAGGAGTTCGACGGCCAACTCGCCTGCGCACAACGCCACGCGTTGCGTGCGAACTTCTGCCAGGTCTGCGGCGCGACGAATCTGCGGCGCGTGCGCGTCGGGGTGACGACCCTGGCGCGCGACGTCGCCGCCCAGCTCTCCCAGAGCGTCAGTGAGATTACTGCCGCGAGTGACGCCGACGCGCCGCTCAACCGCGTCGTCGTCGGCACCGAGGCGATCTGGCAGCGGGTGCGGCGCTGCGGCGTGGTGATCTTCATTGACTTCGACCAGTACCTTCTCGCGCCGCGCGAGTCCGCCCGTCGCGCCGCCGTCACGGCGGTCGGCAAGGCCGGACGCCTCGTCGGCTCGCGACGCGAAGGGAGAGGAGAGGTCGTCCTGCAGACCCGGCGCGGCGAGGATCCCGTGACGCTCGCGCTCACGTCAGGCGATTTCGCCCAGCTGATTCGAGACGACGTCGAGAC
>DAIOEY010000004.1:30565-36316 GCA_036745995.1 Acidimicrobiales bacterium
GAGAACATCGATGGCCGCGTCGCCGCCCTCGCGGCTTCGATGATCGAGACCATGTACGAGGCGCCGGGCGTGGGTCTGGCGGCCAATCAGATCGGCGTGCAGAAGCGACTCTTCGTCTACGACAAGGGCGACGGTCCCGTCGTCGTCGTCAACCCGATCATCGTCGAGTCCGACGGCGAGTGGACCTACGAGGAGGGCTGCCTTTCGGTGCCCGGGATGAGTTGGGAGATCACCCGGGCCAACGCCGTCCACCTGACCGGTTTTGACCTGGACGGCAATGAGATCGACGTGCAGACTGACGAATTCGAGGGCCGCATCTTCCAACACGAGATGGACCACCTCGACGGCGTGTTGCTGATCGAACGCCTCGACGCCGACCAACGTCGCGAAGCGAAGAAGGTCCTTCGCGCCCGGCTCGTCCAACCCGGCGCGAACGACCCCGACGGCCTCCACCGACTCCTGGGTGAGTAGATGCGCCTGGTGTTCTTCGGGACTCCCGACGCGGCCGTCCCGTCACTGCGTGCGCTCGCCGACGCGGGGCACACCATTGAGTTGGTCGTGACCCGTCCCGACCGCCGCCGCGGGCGCGGCGGCGGACTGAGTGCCAGTGCGGTGAAGCTGGCGGCAGAGGAGATGGGACTGCCCGTCGCGCACCGCGTGAGTGACGTCGACGCCAACGACGTGGAGCGTGGTGTCGTCGTTGCCTACGGCGCCTTGATCCCCGCGACGCTACTCGAGCGCGTGCCGATGCTGAACGTCCATTTCTCCCTGCTCCCACGATGGCGCGGTGCCGCTCCGGTCGAACGGGCGATCCTCGCCGGCGACGAGGAGACCGGCGTCGACGTCATGTCACTTGAAGCCGAGCTCGACACGGGCCCGATTCATCTCGAGCGTCGGGTGAGCGTGGGCGAGAAGACGGCGCGACAGTTGACGAGCGAACTCGCCGAACTCGGCTCGCGCGCGCTCGTGGAAGTGCTCGACTCACCTTTGTTGCTCGCGAACCCACGTCGTCAGGAAGGCGAGGCGACCTACGCGGCGAAACTGACCAAGGAGACCTTCCATCTGGTTCCTTCGATGTCACCAGCGCTGTTGCTGCGCACCGTTCGTTTGGAGCGGGCGTTCACGTTCGTCAACGGACGACGCCTCGGCGTGATGAGAGCGCACCTCGTCGACGTCGGAAGTGGAGCCCCGGGCTCGATTCGCGCCGTCGGTGGCGTGGTGACCCTCGTTGGCGAGGGCGGCGGCGTGGCCCTTGACGAAGTCCGGCCCGAGGGAGCACGCGCGATGACCGCGGGGTCGTGGTGGACCGGTGCTCGCCTCGACGAAGCGACCGCGCGGTGGACGTGATGAACGACGCGGACCTCTAGGCTGAAATTGTGACGTTGATCAACGCTGGCCCGTCGGGTTCCCTGCGACTGGCCCCTTCGATTCTCGCCGCCGATTTTGGCGCGCTGGCCAACGCGGTCCACGACATCGATGCCGAGACCGACTGGCTGCACGTGGACGTGATGGACGGTCACTTCGTGCCGAACGTGTCGATCGGACCGCCCGTCGTCCAGTCGCTACGTCGTTACAGCTCGAAGTTCTTCGACTGCCATTTGATGATGAGCGAACCGGGCCGATACCTCGAGGCCTTCGCCAAGGCCGGCGCCGACGGCTGCACCGTGCACGTTGAAGTGGGGGGTACCGAGAACCTCATTCATGACGCTCGCGCGCTCGGGCTGCGCGTGGGTCTCGCGGCCAATCCCGACACGCCGTTCGAGAAGGTCGCGCCGTTTCTCGGTGACGTCGATCTCTTGTTGCTCATGACGGTGTATCCCGGCTTCGGGGGACAGTCCTTCATGGGCGACGTCATGGGAAAGGTCGAAGAGGCCCGCCGCGAGGTGGACACCAACTCCCTACCGATCGACATCGAGGTCGACGGCGGTATCGACGCGTCGACCGCCGTGACGGCAGTGCGCGCCGGCGCGAACGTCCTGGTCGCCGGTTCGGCGATTTTCGGGCGAAGTGATCCCCTCGAGGCGGCGCACGCGCTTCGTGCGGCCGCACTCGCGGGTCGCCAATGATCTTCTCCAATACCGAACTGATGCTTCAGGCCGTTGCGGCTGGTGAGAAGGCCCGCTACCTGGCGCCGCCCAACCCCTGGGTCGGCGCGGTGATCGTGAACGAACGCGGGCTCGTCATCGCCGAGGGACACACGCAGGTCCCCGGAGAGTCGCACGCCGAGATCGCCGCGTTGCGTCGAGCCGGTGACGCGGCGCGAGGGGCGACGATGGTCGTCACGCTCGAGCCGTGTTGTCACGTCGGACGCACCGGACCCTGCACCGACGCCATCATCGCCGCGGGCATCGCACGGGTTGTGATCGGGACCCTCGATCCCGACACGCGCGTCGCGGGCCAGGGCGTCGAGCAGCTGCGCGCGTCGGGTGTGGACGTGGAAATCGGAATCGAAGAGGACGTCGTGCAGGCCCAGCTCGCCGCCTACCTCTGGCACCGCGTGACCGGTCGTCCCTACGTCGTCGCCAAAGTGGCCGCAACGCTCGACGGCGCGGTGGCGATGGCCGACGGCTCGAGTCAATGGATCACGGGCGAACCGGCGCGGCGAGACGCGCACGTGGTGCGCGCCCAGAGCCAGGCGATCATCATCGGCGCGGGCACCGTGCGCAGCGACGATCCCCGGCTCACCGCGCGACTCGACGACATCGTGCTCGAGCCCTTGCGCGTCGTGCTCGGCGAAGCACCGGCGGGCGCCAAGGTGCGACCGTGCCTCGAGCGCCACGGTGACATCGGCCTGGTGTTGGACGAACTCGGGCAACTCGAGGTGCTCCAGGTGCTCGTCGAAGGGGGCCCGAGTACCACGAGCGCCTTCCTCGAAGCGGGGCTCGTGAACCACGTCGTGTGGTACGTGGCGCCCGCGTTCGCCGGCAGCGACGGCACCGTGGGGGCCTTGAGGAACCTTTCCACACCAACGATCAAGGCGCTTCGACGGGGCCGAATGGTCGGCGTGACGCGAATCGGCGAAGATATACGGGTGGACGTGGAGGTCTGATGGCGTTGTCAACGATCGAAGAGGCGGTTGCCGCTTTGCGCAACGGGGGCATGGTCGTGGTCGTCGACGACGAGGACCGCGAGAACGAGGGTGACCTCATCATGGCCGGCGAGGACGTGACGGCCGAGAGCATGGCCTTCTTCCTCGAGCACACCTCGGGGGTGTTCTGCGTGCCCCTCGAGTCCAGTCGTGCCGACGAGCTCGATCTACCCCTGATGGTGGTCGCCAACACCGAGGCCCAGCGCACGGCCTTCACGGTGACGGTGGACTACCGCCACGGCACCACCACCGGCATCTCGGCGAGCGACCGCGCGGCGACGGTACGCGCCCTGATCGATCCCGCCACGCGACCGACGGACCTCAACCGGCCCGGTCATATCTTTCCGCTGCGCTACCGACCCGGCGGCGTCCTCAAGCGCGCGGGCCACACCGAGGCGACCGTCGACCTGTGCCGCCTGGCGGGCAAGTACCCCTCGGGCGTGCTCTGTGAGATCGTGACGGCCGACAAGGCCGGCATGGCCCGACTGCCCGAGCTCGAGGCGTTCAGCCAACGCCACGGACTGCCCCTGATCTCGATCGCCGACCTGATCCGCTACCGGCGTCATCACGAGAAATTGGTCCGTCGCGTCGCCGAAGCCACACTGCCGACCGAGCACGGCGCGTTTCAGGCGTTCGTCTTTGAGTCGGTGCTCGACAACGAACAGCATCTGGCGCTCGTCTACGGCGACATCACGGACCAACGTGACCTTCTCGTGCGCGTGCACTCGGAGTGTCTGACGGGCGACGTCATGGGCTCGATGCGTTGTGACTGCGGTCCCCAGTTGCACACCGCGCTCGCAAAGATCGCGGCCGAAGGCGCGGGGGTCGTCGTGTACCTGCGCGGTCACGAAGGTCGGGGGATCGGTCTCGGGCACAAGATCCGCGCCTACGCGCTCCAAGAGGACGGACGCGACACCGTCGACGCCAACCTCGAACAGGGCCTGCCCGTCGACTCGCGCGAGTACGGCATCGGCGCCCAGATCCTCGTGGACCTCGGCGTGACGTCGATGCGGCTCATGACCAACAATCCGAGCAAGTACGGCGGACTCGAGGGCTTCGGCCTCAACATCGTCGAACGCGTGCCGATCGAGAGCAGACCGACGGAGTTCAACATCGACTACCTGCGCACCAAGCGTGAACGGATGGGTCACCTGTT
Source organism: Acidimicrobiales bacterium (assembly GCA_036745995.1). Lineage (GTDB taxonomy): Bacteria > Actinomycetota > Acidimicrobiia > Acidimicrobiales > RAAP-2 > RAAP-2. The sequence goes on from DAIOEY010000004.1 coordinate 34,810, forward strand.
AGAGGGCCTCGATGACCTCGACTGAGGACACCGACCTCGACCCCAAGGCGGCCGCGGCGCTGCGTTCGCGAGTGGGCGAGTACCTCGACGGCACGCGCGAGGGACGCGGACTGCGCGTCGGAATGGTCTGTGGCAAGTTCAACGGCGCGATCACCATTCGGCTCTTGGAGGGTGCGCTCGACGCGCTCGGCGAGGCCGGCGTGGAACGTTCCGACGTCTCACTCGCGTGGGCGCCGGGCGCCTTCGAGATCCCCCTGCTGGCGCGAGCGTACGCAACGGGTCCACGGTCCGTCGACGCGGTGATCACCCTCGGCGCGGTCATTCGCGGCGACACCGGTCACTACGAGGTCGTGGCGGGCGAGTGCGCGCGCGGGGTGCAGGCGGTGCAGCTGCGCACCGGCGTGCCGGTCGTCTTCGGCGTGCTGACGACCAACACCGTCGAACAGGCACTCGAGCGCTCACTGCCCGACGAGACCAACAAGGGGCGCGAAGCGGCCCACACTGCGCTCGAGATGGTCTCGCTACTGCGCCAGGGAACACTGGCTCGCTGAGTGTTGACCGGCGTCATCGAGATGTTCGACGACCGTCGGGGCGACGGCCTCTTTCGTGGGGACGACGGGCGTGCCTACTACTTCCACTGCGTCGCGATCGCCGACGGGACACGGACGATCACGCCGGGCGTGCGTGCGCAGGGTCGTCGCTCGGTCGGACGACTCGGACACGACGAAGTGGTGGACGTCGCGCGAATCACCCCGTAGGTCCGCCGCGCTTGACCTGACTACTGTGGGGCCATGAGCACCCCACTGCACGGACTTCGAACCACCATCTACTACGTCGCCGACCTGGACGACGCGACGGCGTGGTGGACGGAGTACCTCGGTTTCGAACCGTACTTCAACGAGTCGTTCTACGTCGGTTTCAGCGTCGCCGGCTACGAACTCGGGCTGGTCCCGAGCGAAGAGGACGCCGGCGCGTCACTGACCTACTGGGGGGTCGACGACGTGGACGCGGCCATCGACGCGGCGCTCGAAGCGGGCTCGTCGCTGCACGAGGCGGCGAACGACGTGGGCGACGGCATCGTCACCGGCGCGGTCCTCAGTCCGCACGGCAATATCGTCGGTTTCATCTTCAACCCTAACTTCGAGTTGACGGACTAACACTCGAGGTTGAACGACCGCGAGGCGACTACGCGTCGCTCTTGGTCGCGGCGCGAACGTAGACCTGTTGCACCTCGGCGATGGCGTTGCGGTAGAGCTCGGCGTGCTCGCCGAGTCGTTCGCCTCCGGCCTTCACCATGGCACTCACCACGTCGATGGTCAGCTGCGCGGCGGGCAGGTTCGGTGGCGTGGCAGCGAGGTGGACTGCGGCGAGTTGAAGGAGGTGAAAGACGTGATTGCCGACGATGGTCTCGATAGGAGTCGAACGCAACAGTTCGATCTCGTCCGCCTCGTGGGCGGCGTCATTCTCGTGGTCTAGGGGTTCTTCGCTCACTCGAACAAGGTAGCGG
>DAIOEY010000005.1:0-34665 GCA_036745995.1 Acidimicrobiales bacterium
GCCGGGATTTCTTGAAAGACCCCCACCGAAAGGTGGGGGTCTTTCGCATTTTCAGCTACCGATCGCGCCGCGGCGCGATCGTGGAGAGGAGCCACTTCAGCGCGCGTGCGAGCCAGTCCGGTCGATGACCGACGACGCGCGTACCGCCCTGGGCGCCGCAGCGCTGACGACGGAGAGGGGGGACTCGTGTCGGGCCTGGGACTGAGTGCCGTGCGTTGGACAAGGAGCGTTCCCCCTCTCACGCTCTAAAAACGATCGTCACCCAATGCCATCGGCATTGGGTGACGCTGAGTAACTTGTGTGATGTACCAAATAGTTATTCGATCAAGAATGTTGCCTAGGACGGTCCGAGTGGCCTCTACAGAGCGGTGCGCGAAGATCGTGATTCGCGTACGCGACGGGTGGGAATTGTTGGGCCGAAGTGAGCAGAGCGAGTGAAGGAAGGTCATGACTGTCAGTGACTCAAAGCGATCGAGTGGTGGGCCGCGCCTGCGTGACCCGGAGCGGACGAAGTTGGAGATACTCGCGGTCGCGACCGATGAATTCGCACGGCTTGGCTTCGCGGGAGCGAGAGTCGACGAGATCGCGGCGCGAACGCGAACCACCAAGAGAATGATCTACTACTACTTTGGCTCGAAGGAACGTCTCTACGTTGCGGTCCTGGAGAAGGCCTACGAGGACATCCGCGTCACCGAGCAGTTCATCGACGTCGAAAGCCTCGATCCGGTCACCGCGATTCGCCAGTTGGCCGAATTCACGTTCGACCGCCATGAGGCGAATCCGACGTTCAGTCGACTGATCAGTTATGAGAACATGCAGGGCGCCCAGTTCGTCACCGCCGCGAGCGGCTTTCCCGGATTGGATCGTCCGATCATCAAGATGTTCGAGCAATCACTCAAACGTGGTCGTGCCGACGGGGTCTTTCACAGTGACATCGACGCACCGGATCTGCACATGTTGATCAGTTCGTACTGCTTCTTTCGCATCAACAACCAGTACACGTTTGCCGCCAACTTCGGGCGCAATCTCGTGGACCCCCGTCGACGAAAGATGTACCGGCAACGTATTGGCGACGTGGTCATCGAGTACCTGACCAGTAAACCGACGTAGACCCCTTCGACGTCGGCCCTTCTCCCACGAAACGTACGGACCTCGGCGCTAGGGCGCGTTGGCGTCGAGTTGCGCCTGGAGTCGATCGAGGACCTCGTAGCAGGCGAGTACCGATCGAATGGACGCGTTGGGCTCGCGCCCCTCGATGATCGCCGAGACGAACTCACGGTCCTGCAACTCGATGCCGTCCATCGACACGTCCACGTTCGAGACGTCGACCACCTCGTCGCGGCCGGTGACGAGCTCGTCGTAGCGCGCGACGTAGGTGCCGGTGTCGCCGATGTAGCGAAAGAAGGTCCCGAGCGGCCCTTGGTTGTTGAAGCTCAGCGACAACGTGCAGATCTGGCCCGCGGCGCTCTCGAGCTGGATGGACATGTCCATCGGGATCCCGAGTTCGGGGTGGATCGGGCCCTGGAGGGCGTTGGCGCGCACGACGGGCGACGCGCATTGGTACTGGAAGAGGTCGACCGTGTGCGCGGCGTGGTGCCAGAGCAGATTGTCGGTCCAACTGCGCGGTCGACCGAGGGCGTTGGTGTTGGTGCGGCGAAAGAAGTAGGTCTGTACGTCCATCTGGAGGATCGAGAGTTCGCCCGCCACGACGCGCTGGTGGATCCACTGGTGCGAAGGGTTGAAGCGACGGGTGTGACCGACCATGCAGACGAGGTCGCTCTGCTCGCTCACGCTCGCGACCTCGCGGCAGTCGGCCCACGAATCGGCCAGGGGGATCTCCACCTGGACGTGTTTGCCGGCGCGCATCGTGGCGATCGCCTGCTCGGCGTGGAGTTGCGTCGGCGTGCACAGGATGACCGCGTCGACGTCACTCGATCCGAGCACGTCCGCCATCTCTGTCGTCGCCATCGCGGCGCCGTAGGTGTCGGCGACCTCGCGGGCCTGTTCGAGGCGACGACTGACCACCGCGACGATCTCGACCCCGTCGATTCGCCGCAGGGCGTCGAGGTGTTTGACCCCGAACGCACCCGCTCCGGCGACGGCGACTCTCATCGAAGCGTCTCCTCGTTCGGATCGGCGACCTCGAGGACAAGATGACCGACGGCGGTGTTGGACGCGGGCACGTGGTAGAAGCGGTGCAGGACGCGCACGTGTTCTCCCAGCGCGCCGCGCATGATCAGCCACATCACCATCTCGATCCCTTCGGAACCGGACTCGCGCAGGTACTCGAGGTGGGAGATGGCGCGCAGCCGTGACGGATTGTCGACGATGTCGTCGAGAAAGGCGTTGTCGAAGACGGGATTGATCAGACCGGCCCGGGGCCCCTGCAGTTGGTGGCTCATCCCTCCGGTACCCCAGACCTGCACGTTGAGGTCTTCGTCGTAGCTCGCCACGGCGCGCGCGATCGCCTCGCCGAGCAAGAAGCACCGGTTGCCGGTCGGAGGCGGGTACTGCACCACGTTCACGGCGATCGGGACCACCCGGACGGGCCAGACGTCGGGCTGGCCGAAGAGTAATGACATCGGCACGGTGAGACCGTGGTCGACGTCCATCTGGTTGATGACGGTCATGTCGAACTCGTCGAGGATCAGTTTCTCGGCGATGTGGCAGGCGAGGTCGGGATGCCCGATGACCACGGGCACGGGACGCGGTCCGAAACCCTCGTCGGCGACGGCGAAGCGCTCGGCGCACCCGATGGCGAACGTCGGGATCATCTCGAGCGAGAAGGCCGTCGCGTGGTCGTTGTAGACGAGCACAATGACGTCGGGCCGCTCCTCGGCGATCCATTTCTTGGACCATTCGTAACCGGCGAACACCGGGCGCCAGTAGTCGTCGCCCGACTTTCCGAGGTCCAGGGCCGCACCGATGGCGGGAACGTGGCTGGTGGTAACCCCAGCAGTGACGCGCGCCATGGCTAGCGACCCTCCTTGATCGAACGCACGCCGTCGGGTGAACGCCCGCCCGCGACCATCATCGCGGTGTACTCCTCGACGGTCATCCCCGTCATCGACGCTGCGGCCTGGACGAAGCTCTTGCCGTCGGTCGCGAAGATCTTGGCGAGGAAGTAGATGTTGCCCCCGACGGCGAGCATCGCGTTGTAGTCGCGATCCAGCACCGCCTGCTTCTGCTCTTCGCTCATGGGCCACCCGTCGAGGTAGCTGCGCTCATCGTGCTTGAACAGTTCGCGGTTCTGCGGCTTCATCAGGCTCATGCAGAACTGATTGAGTGCGAAGCCCTGGCGCGAACGTTGGGCAGTGAACACGGTGGTGCCGGGGATGTCGTCGAATTCGGCGTCGTCAGGCATGGTTCTCCTTCCAGTAGAGACGGTGGGGGTTGTCGACCAGGAGTTGGTGACGGAGCTCGTCGCCGAGGTCCAGGCGCGCGATGAAGTTGACGAGTTGTCCGTCGTCGGGCATGTGACCCTTCAGGTTGGGGTGGGGCCAGTCGGTGCCCCAGAGCACGCGGTCGGGGAATGACTCGACGACCCGGCGCGCGAACGGGACGACGTCGTCGTAGAGCGGCGGACCCGAGACCGAGAGGCGCTCGGGACACGTGACCTTGGACCACACGTTCTCGTTCTCCTCCATGAACTGGAGGAACAATCCGAACTCGGCTCCGTCGACCGACTTGGTGACGTCGGGTCGACCCATGTGGTCAACGACCACCGTCGCGTCGAGCGAGGTGAAGAAGTGCCAGCGCTCTGCGAGGTCCGGCGCCTCGAAGTAGATGACGACGTGCCAACCCAGCGGCGCGACGCGTTCGACGATGCGGTGGTAGTACTCGTCGGGTTGGGGGTCGACCAGTCGACGCACAAAGTTAAAGCGCACACCGCGAACACCAGCCTCGTGCATCTGGGCGAGTTGGTCGTCGCGCACGTCGGGCTCGACCGTCGCGACCCCGCGGGCTCGGCCGTTGGAGGCGGCCAGCGCGTCGAGCATCGCCGTGTTGTCCGAGCCGTGACACGTCGCCTGGACGATCACGTTGCGCTCGATCCCGAGGTGATCGCGCAGGGAAAACAACTGCTCCTTGCTCGCGTCGCACGGCGTGTACTTGCGCTCGGGCGCGAAGGGGAACTCGTCACCGGGACCGAAAACGTGACAGTGCGCGTCGACGGTCCCACTGGGCAGCACGAAACGTGGCGTGCTGGGACTCGGGTCAAAGACCAGCCAGTCGGGATCCATGGTGAAGGTGCTCACCACTAGCGTCCCTGTGCTCGCAGCGCCGCGTCGAGGCGCGGGTAGACGCGCCGGGCATTGCGCTCGTAGACCTGGTCGCGTTGTTCGCCCGTGAGATCGAGCGCGTCGACGTAGCGCTTGGTGTCGTCGAAGTAGCGTCCGGTCTCGGAATCGATGCCGCGTACCGCGCCGACCATCTCGGACCCGAAGAGGATGTTGTCGAGATCGATGACCTCGAAGAGCAGGTCGATGCCCGGCTGGTGGTAGACGCAGGTGTCGAAGTAGACGTTGTGCATCAGGTGCTCGGAGAGCGCCGGCTTCTTGAGCATGTCCGCGAGCCCCCGGTAGCGACCCCAGTGGTAGGGGACGGCGCCGCCCCCGTGGGGGATGACGAAGCGCAACGTCGGAAAGTCGGCGAAGAGGTCGCCCTCGAGCAACTGCATGAACGCCGTCGTGTCGGCGTTGATGTAGTGCGCACCGGTGGCGTGGAAGTTGCGGTTGCAGCTGCTCGACACGTGGATCATCGCGGGCACGTCGAGTTCGACCATCTTCTCGTAGAACGGGTACCACGAGCGGTCGGTCAGCGGCGCCCCGTTCCAGCGGCCACCACTGGGATCGGGATTGAGGTTGCAACCGACGAAGCCCAGCTCGTTCACGCAGCGTTCGAGTTCTCCGATCGATCGTTCGATCGCCACCCCCGGGGACTGGGGGAGTTGGCAGACCCCGAAGAAGGTCTCGGGAAAGAGGTCCGCGACGCGTTTGATCAGGTCGTTGCACGCGATCGCCCAAGCCCGGCTGACCGCCTCGTCACCCACGTGATGCGCCATCGCCGACGCGCGCGGCGAGAACAACGTCAGGTCGGCCCCTCGTTCTCCCAGCAGGCGCAGTTGGTGGAGCTCGATCGTCTCGCGAACCTCGTCGTCGGAGATCGAAGCGGCGGCCGGGAAGGGTTCGCCCGCGTTGAACGCGGCGACCTGTGCCTCGCGCCAGAGGTTGTGCGCTTCGGGCGCGGTCGTGTAGTGCCCGTGGCAGTCGATGATCACGACGGGTCCCAGACGCTGAGGGGCACGAAGATCTCGCCGCGCATCAAGAGCCGCGCGGTTCGTAGCAGCGACGCTCGCTCCACGGTGATCGCGCCGTTGGCGAACGAGACACTCATCGACACCGTGAAGTAGCCCGTCGGGTGCTCGACGTCCAGATCCAGCACCGCGGCGTCATCACCGAGTTGGGCGACCTCGCTCGCCACCGATCCGTGCACCAGACAGGCGGTCGCGACGGACACGGCCCCGAAGACGCCGATGGCCTCGTGGACGCGGTGGGGGATGAACGTGCGTGTCGCGACGACCCCGCCGTGCTGGGCGGGGGCCAACAGTGTCATCTTGGGCACGGTTTTGTTGGTGACGTCACCCAGGTTCATCATCGGCCCGGCGGCGAGGCGGATCCTCTCGACGAGTTCGCAGACCGCCGCGTTCGCCTCGATCTCGCCAGGGTCCTCGTAGCCGGTGAGCCCGACGTCACTCGCCTTCAGACAGACGACCGGCATTCCGTTGTCCACGCACGTCACGCGCACGCCCTCGACCAGGTCGACCGCCCGACCGGTCGGCAGCAACGCGCCGCACGAGGAGCCCGCGACGTCGAGGAACTCGATGGGGATCGGTGCGTGCGTTCCCGGCACGCCGTCGATGTGGGCCGCACCGTCGTAGCGGACCCGGCCACCGGGGGTCTCGACGCGAGCGACCGCGAGGCTCTGGGTGTTCTCCATCCAGATCCGCACGTCGGTCGTGTTGCCCCGCGCGTCAACGAGCGCCTCTTCGAGCGCGAAGGGACCGACACCGGCGAGTAGGTTGCCGCAGTTCTGGTTGTCCGAGACCTCGGCGCGGTCGGGCCAGACCTGCAAGAAGAGGTAGTCGACGTCGGCGTCAGCTCGCGACGACGGACTCACGACGGCGACCTTCGAGGTGAGCGGGTGACCTCCGCCCATTCCGTCGATCTCGCGCACGTCGGGAGATCCCATCGCCGCCAAGAGCACGGCGTCGCGCAGTGGCACCTCGTCGGGCAAGTCCGCGCCGTGGAAGTACAGCCCCTTGGAGGTTCCACCGCGTATCACCGAACAACGGATGCCCGTTTGTGAGCTCAAGACGGCGCCTCGTCGACGTAGCGCAGTCCGCGTTGGGCGAGCTTGTCGCGCATGTCGTACATGTCAAGACCCAGCTCACCGGCGCCGAGGCGCACGCGCTTCTCCTGCTCGTTCTCCTCGCGGGCCTTCGAGGCCGCGAGGACCTTGGCCGCGTCCTCACGGCGTACGACCACGACGCCGTCGTCGTCGGCGACGATGACGTCGCCCGGGCGAACGTACGCCCCGGCGCAGACGATCGGCGTCTGAACATTGCCGGGCGTCTCCTTCACCGTGCCCTGGGCGCTCACCGCTGCGGACCAGACTGGAAAGCCCATGGACGTGAGGTCGGCGACGTCGCGCACACCGGCGTCGATGATCAGTCCGCGCACGCCGTGCGCGACCAGGCTCGTGGCCAGCAGTTCACCGAAGTAGCCGTCGCTGCAGGGACTGGTCGGGGTCACCACGAGCACGTCACCGGGCACGGCGAGTTCGATCGCGACGTGGATCGACCAGTTGTCGCCGGGCGCGACTTCGCAGGTCAGGGCGTTGCCGGCGATACGCACGGGACGGTAGATCGGTCGAAGACGCGAAGCGAACAGACCCGTGCGCTCCTGGGCCTCGTGAATGGTCGCCACGCCGTAACGGGCCAGCGCGTCGACGACGTCGAGGGCGGTACGTTGCGTGTTGCGGACCACCAACGCCATTTCTTTCCTCCGCGATGCTCGACAACCGTCTCTGCTGAATGGTGGCCCACAGCGACTGCACAACCACGGGGGCCAACTAACTGAACAGTACACTAATTCCTCGGCCGACCGAGAGTGCTTGACTCGAGTTCGACGCTCGATTTCTTGTCGTGCGAGGCACGCAAGCGAAGAGAAGGTGGAGAGCCATGTTGGAGGTGCGGACTCAGGTCGCGATCATCGGAGCCGGACCAGCGGGACTCCTGCTCGGTCACCTTCTCAGTCGTGAAGGGATCGACAACGTCATCTTCGAACATCGAAGCCGCGAGTACGTCGAGCACCGAGTTCGCGCGGGCGTCATTGAATACGGCATTGCCGAACTCCTGTCCGACGCCGGCGTGGGGGAACGAATGCGCCGCGACGGGCTCGTGCACCACGGCATCGAACTTCGATTCGATCGCGCCTCGCATCGTGTTGCGTTGAGCGAGCTCGCCGGGGGAGAGCCCATCACGGTCTACGGGCAGCAGGAGGTCGTCAAGGACCTCGTGGCCGCGCGACTTGAGCTCGGCGCGCCACTGTTCTTCGAGGCCGAGGTGACCGCGCTCGAAGGGCTCACCACCGATCGGCCGTCACTCGAGGTGGCGACCAGCGAGGGGTCCATGCGGGTCACGAGCGACTTCGTCGCCGGCTGTGACGGGACGTTCGGCGTCGCCAACCGTGCCATTCCCGAGAACCTCGTGCGACGCTACGAGCGGACCTATCCGTTCTCGTGGCTCGGCATCATCGCCCAGGCACCTCCGGCGACCGAAGAGCTGATCTACTGCCGACACGAGAACGGCTTCGCGCTGTACTCGATGCGCTCACCCGAAATCAGCCGTCTCTACCTCGGGGTGCGTCCCGAAGAGACCCTCGACGAGTGGTCCGACGAGCGCATCTGGGAGGAGTTGAGTGTTCGACTCGCCACCGACGCGGTTCCCGAGATCGGGCGCGGTCCCATCCTCGAGCGCGGCATCACCGCCATGCGCAGCATCGTCCTCGAGCCCATGCGCTACGGACGTCTGTTCCTCGCCGGTGACTCGGCCCACATCGTGCCGCCGACCGGTGCCAAGGGGATGAACCTGGCGCTCGCGGACGTTCGCGTGTTGTCACGGGCGTTCCTCGCTCGCTACCAGCGTGGCGACGAAGCGTTACTCGACGCGTACTCTGACACGTGCCTCGAGCGGGTGTGGCGCGCCGAGGAGTTCTCCACGTTCATGACCCAGATGCTCCATCCGAGTTACACCGACGAGTTCGAGAACGGCGTGCAGATGGCCCGACTCCGTCAAGTCGTGACGTCCGAAGCGGCCGCCACGGTGTTGGCGCGCAATTACGTCAATCTGTGCAGCGTCTGAGCGCATTGCGGTTCAGAACGGATAGATCGGCAGGTCGGCCTGCGCGGTGACCCACTGGGTCTCGGTGTAGGCGTCGAGATTCGCCTGGCCGCCCATGCGTGACCCGTTGCCCGACGATCCGACGCCGCCGAAGGGAATCACCGCTTCGTCGCCGACGGTCTGGTCGTTGATGTGGATCGCGCCCGTCGGGATCCGACTCGCCAGTTCCAGTGCGCGCAGTCCGTCGCCCGAGAGGATGCCCAGTGACAGTCCGTAGGGACTCGCCGACGCCATCGCCACCGCTTCCTCGAGTGTCTCGTAGCTGACGACGGGCGCCACCGGACCGAACACCTCTTCGGCGTAGGCCGGCGACGACGTCGGCACGTTGGTGAGAACGGTCGGGCGGTAGAAGAGTTCCTCGAAGGTCCCGCCCGCAGCGAGCGTCGCGCCCGCGGCGACCGAGTCGGTGACCATGGAGTGCACGCGATCGCGTTGGCGAGCGTCGATGAGTGGTCCCAGGGCGACCTGGCCCGAGGAGGGATCGCCGACCGGTAGATGGTTGGCGTGCTCGGCGAGCAGGGCCGCGTAGTCGGCCGCGATGCGCTGGTCGACAATGTGACGTCCGGTCGTCATGCAGATCTGTCCTTGGTGCATGAACGATCCGAACGCTCCCACCGAGACCGCCTTCTCTAGGTCCACGTCGTTCATCACGATGAGCGCCGAGTTGCCGCCAAGTTCCAGGTGGACGCGCTTCAGATGCTCCGCACCCAGCGCCCCGACCTTGCGACCCGCGGCGGTCGAACCGGTGAAGGCGATCACGCGAACGTGGGGGTCGCTGACGAGTGCCTCACCCACGTCGGCGCCGCCGGGCAGCATGCTAAAGACGCCCGCCGGCACGCCGGCCTCTTCAAAGACGCGCGCGAGCACCACGCCGCCACAGACGGCGGTGCGAGGGTCGGGCTTGAGGATCACCGCGTTGCCCAGCGCGAGCGCCGGTGCCACCGAACGGATCGAAAGGATCAGCGGGAAGTTGAAGGGCGCGATGACACCGACCACTCCGGCCGGCACGCGACGCGAGAAGCTGAGGCGCGGCAGCTCGCTTTGGAGAATCTGACCGGTGGGGTGCGAAGCGAGTCCGGCCGCTTCGAAGCACTCCTCGGCCGCGACGTGGATCTCGAGCCCCGCCTTGGGGCCGATGCCGCCCGACTCGCGCACGATCCAGTCCGAGATCTCTTCGGCGTGATCTTGGAAGAGTTGACCGGCGCGGCGCAGCACGGCCGATCGTTCCGTGAAGGGCTTCGCGGCCCACTCGCGTTGGGCGACGACCGCACGTGCCGAAGCAGTCGCGACGTCCGCGACGCCCGCGCGCCCGCTGCGACCGATCTCCTTACCAGTAGCGGGTTCCATGACCGCGGCGTCGCCTCCACCACCGGTTCGCCACCCGTCGAGCAGGATGTTCGATTTCCACGCCGCGGCGTCCAAGAAACTCATTGTTCTCCCTAGATAGTGAATTAATCCTTGCCTGCTTATCACACGTCTGCTAACTTTCGCGACGCCACTCACCGTTCACGCGATTCTCGCTGCCGGTAGGGTTTGCGAAAAGAGGTTGACGCGATGTTTCTTCGCAACCACTGGTACGTGGCCGCACTGGCGAGCGAACTCGGGGGTCAACCGATCGCGCGCAAGATCCTGGGCGAGAACGTCGCGATGTTTCGCAACGCCAGTGGTGACGTCGTGGCGTTCGCCGACCGCTGCCCCCATCGCGGCTACCCGTTGTCCCTCGGCACGGTCGTCGACGACCTCCTGGTGTGCGGTTACCACGGTTTCACCTTTGACTGCGAGGGAACCTGCGTCGCCATTCCGGGTCAGGACCGCGTTCCGAGCCGAGCGGACGTGCGCACGTACCGTCTCGTCGAACAGGGCCCGTGGGTGTGGATCTGGATGGGGCGAGGCGAGGCGGACCTCTCGGCACTGCCCGACACGCCTTGGCTGACCGACGGCGAGAACTGGTCGATGGTCGCCGGCGTTGCCGCGATCGACGCCCCGTTCCATCTGCTGGTCGACAACCTCCTCGACCTGTCACACGAAACGTACCTGCACAACGGTTCGATCGGCACACCCGAGGTCGCCACCACGCCCATTGAGGTCGAAGTGCAGGAGGATGAACGGGTCGTACGGGTCTATCGCCACATGACGTCGGTCGAATGCCCTTCGTTCTACTCGCGCACGACCGGGCTCGAGGGCAAGGTCGACCGCTGGCAGGACATTGAGTACTCACCGCCGGGCTACTACCTGCTCCACGCCCGCATCGCGCCGGTCGGCGAGCCGCCTCTTCCCGACGGGAGTGACGACCACGCCTTTCACATGAAGATCCTCTACGGCCTGACGCCGTCGACTGAGACCAGCGTCTACGACTTCTGGGCGCTTTCGCGAGACTTCTGTGTCGGCGACACCGAGATAGATCAGTTCCTTGCCACGATGCAAACGGGCGTCGTGCAAGAAGACGTCGACGCGTTGAACATCCTGCAAGTTCGAGCTCTCAGCGACATCGAACCAACGGAAGTGAGCGTCAAGATCGACCGTGGAGGTTTGGCGGCGCGACGAATGCTCTCCTCGATGATCGAGAATGAGACGTCGGGCGCCTCGCTGCGTACGGCGCACTAGCGAGCCGCCTAAAACATTTTCAGTGACCCGGCGTGTTAATGTACCAAATGGTGTGCTAAGAACTACGAAACTAGTACTGGGGGGTCAGTAGATGAATCATGAACGTGAAGAAGTGAGTACCGGTAGTCCTGGGACGATTCCCGGCTGGGGGAGTGTCGAAGTCAGCCGGCGCATGGGGCTCCAAGCCCTCGGCGCCACGGCGCTGGTCGGTGGCATCGCCTCGCTGAGTAGCGCGACACTGGCGGCCGCGGCCACCAAGTCCCACGTCATCAAGATCGGGTACGTGACGCCGTCAACGGGCGCTCTGGCCGACTTCGCCGGGCCTGACAAGTACGTGCTCAGTCTCATCCGAGCGTCGAGCTACTTCAAGAAGGGCATCACCATCGGCAAGACGAAGTACTCCATCGAGATCATCACCGCCGACAGTCAGTCGAGTCCGTCGATTGCCTCGCAGGTCGCCACGCAGTTGATCCAGAAGAACGGTGTCGACCTGATCGTGACCAGCTCCGCGCCCGAGACCACCGTCCCGGTGAGTGCGGTGTGCGAGGCCGCGGGCGTCCCGTGCCTTTCGACGGTCTGTCCGTGGGAAGCGTGGTACGTGGGTCTCGGCGGCACCCTGTCCGCCCAGGGCGCGGCGACGTCGGGCGCGTACAAGTACTGCTCGATGTTCTTTTTCGGCGTGCCCGAGTTCGTCGAGTGCTTCCTGCCCATGTGGAACAAGGTCCAGGCATCGACCAACGCCAAGAAGATCTTCGGTGGCATGTTCCCGAACGACGCTGACGGCAATGCGTTCCGCGCGGCCTTCCCGCCGATCGTGAGCGCGGTGAGCGGTGGCGCCTACACGTTCGTCGACGGCGGTGCCTACACTGACCTGTCAACCGACTACACGTCGATGATCTCGACCTTCAAGAACGGCAACTGCGACTTCTTCGTCAACTGTCCGCTGCCTCCGGACTTCAACACCTTCTGGAAGCAGGCGTCCCAGCAGAACTACAACCCGAAGCTGGCGACCGTGGCGAAGGTCATGCTGTTCCCGACCGACGTCTACGCGCTGGGTTCGTTGTCGAACAACATCGCCACCGACGCCTGGTTCACGCCCTACGGTCCCTACAAGTCCTCGTTGACGGGAATGACCGCGAACCAGTTCGCGGCGAACTACCAGAAGGCGACGGGCAAGCAGTGGGTCCAGTCCATGGGCTCGACGTACTCGTTGTTCGAGGTCGTCATTCAGGCGCTGAAGAAGGTGAAAAATCCCCACGATCGCAAGGCCGTCGCGCACGCGATCCAGACCGTCAACTACGTCGGCATGTCGGGTCCGCTGAACTTCTCCGCGAAGTCCGCTCCCGCGCCCGGCATCGGCATCATCAAGCCGGTGGGCATCCAGTGGAAGCCCGGTTCGAAAGCGACCGTCGGCAACAAGAAGTGGTCGTGGTCGCCGTACGTGGTGGACAACACGCTGAACAAGCACGTTCCGCTCACGGGCACCCTCGAGCCGACGAACGCCTAAAGCATCATCAGTGTCGCTGCTGCAACTGGAAGGTGTCTCTAAGAAGTTCGGCCAAGTGGTCGTCGCTGAAGAGATCACCTTCCAGTTGGAGCCTGGCGCCTCGGTGGGGATCGTGGGGCCCAACGGCGCTGGCAAGACGTCGCTCTTCGCCATGATCTCGGGCGACATCCGCCCCGACGCCGGCCAAATGCTTTTCGACGGGAAGAACGTCCTCTCGGTGGCACCCTCGGCACGCTGTCGTCTGGGTATGGGTCGTACCTACCAGGTACCGCACCCCTTCGAGCGAATGACGGCGTTCGAGAACGCGTTGTTGGCGGCCCAGCAGGGCGCACGCGCCCGCGGACAAAAGAGTTATGACGTGGCCTACGAAGCGCTCGAGCGGACCGGACTCGTGGAGTTTGCCAATCGTCCGGCGGGCTCACTGGGGCTCTTGCACCGCAAGCGATTGGAACTGGCGCGTGCGCTGGCAACGGGTCCGCGGATCTTGTTGCTCGACGAGATCGCGGGTGGGCTCACCGACCTGGAGGTCAACGAGCTCATCACGATCATTCGGTCGCTTCGAGAAGAGGGCATTGCCGTCTTGTGGATCGAACACGTGGTGCGGGCGCTGCTCTCAACGGTCGACCGCCTGCTGTGCCTCGCCAACGGCAGACTCGTCGCCGACGGCATTCCTTCAGAGGTACTTGCGTCGGACGAGGTGCGACGGGTCTACCTGGGCGGGCGGATCATCAACGAGGCGGCGATCTGATGACGTCGGGCGCCGAACCACCCGTGTCGACGCACGAAAGCCTCTTCGAGGTGCGCGACCTCTCGGTCTTTCACGGCCAGTTGTGTGCGGTCGACCACGTCAGTTTTTCGGTCGGTCGCGGCGAGGTGCTGGCGATGATCGGCGCGAACGGAGCGGGAAAGTCGACGCTGTTGCGCACCATCGCGGGTCTGCACGAAGCTGCGAACGGCACGATTGTCTTTGCGGGAAGTGACGTCTCCACGTTGGCGCCGCACCGACGCGTGGCGCTCGGTATCTCGCTCGTACCCGAAGGTCGCCGGCTTTTTTCCACGATGACGCTTGAGGAGAACCTGCAGGTCGGGGCGCATTTCGCCAAGAAGGGTCCGTTCTCGATCGACAAGATCTACCAACTCTTCGAGTGGATGCCCGATCGGCGTCGCCAACGGGTGGGCCTGTTCTCCGGTGGTGAACAACAGGCGGTCGCGATCGGCCGCGCGCTCGTCACCAATCCCCAGTTGTTGTTGCTCGACGAACTGTCGCTCGGACTCGCGCCGATCGTGATCGAACGGATCTACGCGCTGATCCCCGAGATCGTGTCCCAGGGCGTCGGGGTGCTCTTGGTCGAACAAGACGTCACCCAGGCGATGGCCGTCGCGGACCGGGTGCACTGTCTGCTCGAAGGCAAGACCTCCTTGGTCGGCACGCCGGCCCAACTCACACCCCAGCAGATCGAACGGGCGTACTTCGGCTCGGACTTGAGCGGCACGTCCCCGCACGGCGGTGCCGCGTGATCTGGGTCAACGTCCTCATTCAAGGAATCCTCGTCGGGGGCTTCTACGCCCTGTTCGCCTGTGGTTTGTCGCTGATGTTCGGTGTCATGAAGGTCATCAACCTCGCGCACGGTGACGTCGCGGTCGTGGCGGGATACACGGCGGTCTTTCTCGCGCCGCAACTGCACATCGCCGAGGTCTGGTCGTTTGTCGTGGTGGTGCCCATCTTTGCCGTCGCGGGCTACGTGATCCAGCGCACCCTCATCCAGAAGAGCATCGATCGAGATCCCTTCACGACGTTGCTGGTGACCTTCGGGCTCTCCGTGGTGATCGAGAACTTGCTGCTCGAGATCTACAGCGCCAACGGTCAGTCGGTGAACATCGGCTCGTTGATCGGCGACTCGATCCACGTGTCCAACGTCATTTACATCTCCTACATATCGTTGACCGTTTTGATCACCGCCATCGTGGTGTTGGGCGCTCTTCAACTGTTTCTCTCCAAGACGGGCACGGGTCGACTCATCCGCGCCGTCGCTGACGACCGGGAAGCGGCCCAGCTGAGCGGAGCGAACTACCGGCACATCTTCGGCATCGCCGCCGCGATCGCGTTCGCGACCGTCGCGCTCGCCGGCATCGCCTACGGGATGATGACCGAGATCGCTCCCACCTCGGGTGGCATCAACCTGCTCTACGCCTTCGAGTCCGTCGTCATCGGCGGCATCGGCTCGCTGTGGGGGACGCTGGTCGGTGGTGTGCTCCTGGGTATCGCCCAGCAAGTGGGAGCCCAGATCAATCCCGAGTACCAGGTGCTCGCGGGCAACCTGTTGTTCCTGATCATCCTGGGCGTGCGCCCGCACGGACTCTTCGGCAAGAAGACGGCGTTCTCGTGAGCACGGAGATGGCACCGTTGGCGACACTCGAATCGGTGAAGGTTCGCCGCTCGACCCACTCGCCGCTGCTCAACCTGATTGGCCTGGCGATCGTCGTCGGACTGTTGAGTGCGGCACCCTGGATTGTCTCCCAGTCGCTCGCGTCGATCCTGATGAACTTCTTTATTCTCGTCACCATGGCGACGATGTGGAACCTGCTCGCCGGCTACGCGGGCATGGTGTCGATCGGCCAACAGGCGTTCGTCGGACTGGGGGCCTACGCGACGCTGTACTTTGCGATCAAGGGAATGAACCCTTTCGTCGCGATCCCACTCGCGGCGCTGGTGTGCGGCGCTATCGCCTTTCCCGTCACGTACCTCTTGTTCCGACTCCGCGGCGGCTACTTCTCCATCGCGACCTGGGTGATCGCCGATACCGCACTCTTGGTCATCGGCACGATTGCTTTTTTCGGCGGCGGCACGGGCCACTTGCTTCCGGGGCTCTCCAATCTCGGCCCCAGAGCACTCACCGACGCGGAGTACTTGGCGACGTGGATCGTCGCGTTCTGCGCCATCCTGGGCACGTACCTCTTGCTGCGCAGTCGACTCGGCCTCGTGCTCGCCTCCATGCGCGACAACGAGGTCGCCTCGCGCAGTTCCGGTGCGCGAGTGACCTCGGCGCGACGAATGGTCTTTGTCGTCGCGGCGGCCGGTTGCGGGGCGGCCGGCGCCGTCCTCGCCATCAGTCAGCCTTTCGTGCAGCCGAACAGCGTCTTTAGTCTGCAGTGGGCGGCCGAGATGATCTTCGTCACGATGATCGGAGGACTGGGCACCATTGAAGGGCCGATCGTGGGGTCGATCATCTTCTTCGTGCTCCAGCAGTCGCTGCAGCAGCAAGGGGCGTGGTACCTCATCATCTTCGGCACCGTCGCCATGGTCGTCGCCATCTGGCAGCCCCGCGGGCTCTGGGGCGCGTTCCGCGCGAAGTTCCACGTCGAGCTGCTGCCCGTCGGACACTGGGTTCGCGAGGCGAAGCCCGAGAAGTAGGTCGCGGATTGCTCGGCTGCACCCCCTGTCACGATTGATGCACCGGGGGGGCGATTCGCCTCGAAGGACCGCAGCGTCGTGCCGGTAGGATTGTTCAATGCCTTCACCAAAGCCCTCGCCTCGTCGCGCCTCTGGCGCACCGCGCCCGCCGTCGAGCGGACGCGGCGGGGCCGGTCGAGGCGCTCGCCCAACGGGGGCGGGCTCGTCCAACGCGGCCCCCCGTCGAAACGCACGTGACGACGCCCCTCGAGGCGGATACGCGGCCCGTCCGGCCCGTGACGGCGCGGAGCGACGCATTGAACGCTCGGACGCCGGTTCATCCAGGGGCTCGCCGCCCTCACGCGGACCGCGCCGAGACGCGGGGGAGTCCCGACGACCTGCGGGTGAGGGCTCGGCGGAGCGCCCCGCTCGGCGCTACGACCGCGACGACCGTGACGAGCGCAGCGACCGGAGCGAACGACGCCCCCGCCCGAGCAGCGCCGGCCGTAGTGGCCGTCCGTCCGCTCGACCTGGCCGCCGTGATGAACGACCCGACTCCGCTCGGCGCAGTGAAA
This sequence comes from Acidimicrobiales bacterium, assembly GCA_036745995.1. GTDB lineage: Bacteria > Actinomycetota > Acidimicrobiia > Acidimicrobiales > RAAP-2 > RAAP-2. The sequence goes on from DAIOEY010000005.1 coordinate 16,539, forward strand.
CGGGCCGCGGTGGTTCGAGTCGCGCCAGCGACGCGCGAAGTCCGCGTCCGGGTGATCCCCGTGGGCGAGGCCCTGGCCAGTACGAAGCCCGCGAACGGCGACCCGGCGGCCCGGTGCGCGGCGGACGACCAGGAGAGCCGCGCGGACGCTCGAGTGAGTACGAAGTCCGCGAGCGACGACCCGGCGCCCCTGCTCGTGGCGGACGACCAGGTGAGCCGCGCGGACGCTCGAGTGAGTACGAAACCCGCGAACGACGACCCGCTCCTGGCGCTCGCGGCGCACGACCGGGCCGACCCAGCCGCCCAAGTTCAGGCAACGATCAGTCACGACGCCCTGCGCTGAAATTCGACCGGCGACCGCCGCGCGAGTTAACGCCCGAGGAGGTCGAGCGCAAGCGCGCGGACACCCACGGCCGGGAGAAGGGTTGGGGGGGCGTCGCGCGCAAGGGCGGTGCCAACCTTCGCAGCACCGGTCAGTCAATGGAGAGCACGCCCAGTGCCGGCCACACGCCCGATCCGTTGTCGCAGTGGGTCGAAGAGGTGCGCGCGCCGATCACTGGTCCCGTTGCCAAGTCGAAACCCAAGGTCAAGTACGCACTGCCCGGTGACGTCGCGGCGGACATCCGCAAGGCCTTCATCGGCACGGCGTATATGCGCGAGAAGATGGTCATCACGTTGACCAAGGCGGCCGAAGCCTACGACCGCAAGCGCTACGAAGAGGCGCTACGCCTCGGGCGCACGGTTGCCGACGCCGTTCCGGGCGTCGCGCCGGTGCGCGAGCTCACGGGACTCGCCGCCTATCGGGCCGAGCGTTGGAACATGGCCAAGATCCACCTGAGCGCCCATTTCGCGATCACGAACGATCCCGAACATCTGCCGCTCGTCATGGACTGTGACCGGGCGAGTCGACGCTACCGAGCGGTCGACAAGGTCTTCGCGCAACTCGAAGAGAGCGAACCCACCGCCGAGGTCTTGATCGAGGGTCGCATCGTGATGGCGGCTGCCTGGGCCGACCAGAAGAAGTTCGCCGAGGCGATTGACCTTCTGACCAGGGCCGGAGGAACCAAACAACTGCGCAACCCGTCGTTTCGTCACGTCCGTCTCTGGTACGCGCTCGCGGACATCTACGACCGGGCCGGCGACGTGGTGTCCGCGCGTGAGCTCTTCGCCCGCGTGGTCATCGCCGAACCCGACGCGTACGACGCGTCGGCTCGACTGGCCGAACTCGGCGCCGGCGCGCCCCGAAAGAACCGCAAACGTCGAACGACGCCGGTGTCGAAGAAGAACGTCGAGTAGCGACCGGCTAGGTGGTCATCCCTCCGAGGCCGACCAGGGCGCGGGCGTGTTCGATCTCGCCCATGTGACGCAGGGCGTGTTGGTAGATCCAGCACTCCAGCGCGTCACTGCGTGAGATGCCGGTTTCGCCACCGACGCGCGCCGAAAACGTGTCCTCGATCGTGGCGCCGTAGGGGTGGTGGATCACGATCTCGCTGAAGTCGCGCGGGTCGATCGTCTCGACGAACGCCTCAGTCGCTTCAAAGACGAGACGCTGGAAGGTCTTGAACTGCTCGTAGTCGTCGATGCGCTGGGCCATCATCTCCTCGACCGAGCGCTCCTTTCCGTGGTCCTTCACGCCAAGTCCCATCTTCTGCGCCCATAGGTCGTCGAACTGGGGGGCGGGACCGCCGGCGAAGAGGAGGCTGCCGTCTTCGATGAGGACCTGGTGGACGAGCGAGAACGCGATCGGCAGCACGCCCGGCAGTACGACCCGATTGACCTGCTCGATGGTCATCGACGCGCAGGCGTCGACGTAGAGCGAGTGCACGGCGCGCAGGCGTCGAACGAGTGAGGATCGGTACTCGGTGTCCACCCATGCATTCTTACTCGAGCACTCGCGCGACCCTTCGGGGCGTTGAATCCTTTCTTGTAGGATTGGGTCATGGACATTGCCGCACTTCTGGGTGACGAAGCTTCCTTACTGCTCGATCATCACGCCACCGCATTCCCCAAGGAACTACTGACCACGCCGGGTCCGAACTACCTGAACGACGTCTTCTCCCTCTCCGACCGCTCACCGACCGTACTGCGCAATCTCGGTTCGCTCTACGGCCACGGCCGCCTCGCCGGTACCGGCTACGTCTCGATCCTGCCCGTCGACCAGGGCATCGAGCACTCCGCGGCGGCGAGCTTCTCGCCGAACCCCTCGTACTTTGACCCGGCGCGACTCTGTGACCTCGCCATCGAAGCGGATTGCAACGCCATCGCCTCGACGCTCGGCACCCTCGGTTCGGTGTCGCGGCGCTACGTGCACCGCATCCCGTTCATCGTGAAGATCAACCACAACGACCTGCTCAACTACCCCAACACCTACGACCAGATCCCCTTCGCGTCGGTCCAGCAGGCGGCGGACCTCGGCGCGGTCGGCGTCGGCGCGACCATCTACTTCGGCGCGCCCGAGTCAGGTCGCCAGATCCGCGAGGTCTCGAGCGCCTTCGCCGAAGCGCACCGACTGGGCATGTTCACCGTGCTGTGGACGTACTTGCGCAATCCCGCCTTCAAGACCAAAGAGGCCGACTATCACGTCAGTGCCGACCTGACCGGTCAGGCGAACCACCTCGGGGTCACGATTGAAGCCGACATCATCAAGCAGAAGCAGCCCGAGAACAACGGCGGTTACCCGGCTCTCAACTTCGGCAAGACCGATCCGCGCGTCTACTCCGAGCTCACGACGGACAACCCGATCGATCTCACGCGGTGGCAGGTCGTCAACTGCTACGCCGGACGTATTGGCCTGATCAATTCCGGCGGTGAGTCCAAGGGCTCGAACGACCTGGCCGGCGCGGTTCGAACCGCGGTCATCAACAAGCGCGCCGGGGGACAGGGCCTCATCGTTGGTCGCAAGGCATTCCAGCGTCCGATCGAAGAGGGCGCGGCACTGGTGCACGCCGTCCAGGACGTCTACTTGGACCAGTCCATCACGATCGCCTAGAGCATCTCGGTCATGGGTGCCGACGACCAAACCGACGCCGGCTGGTGGACGTGGCCCAATCTAGTCACGCTGGTTCGACTCGCGCTCTTGCCGGTCTTCGTCTGGATCCTCTTCACGACCGACCATCGGGCCGTCGCGGCGTGGCTGCTCGCCTCGCTCGGCGCGACCGACTGGATTGACGGTTTCCTCGCGCGACGTCTCCACCAGGTCTCGAACGTCGGCAAGGTCATCGACCCGGTTGCCGACCGATTATTGGTGATGGTGGGCCTCCTCTCGGTCGCTGCCGCCGCGGGCGTGCCGTGGTGGTTCGCGCTGGTGGCTCTGTCGCGCGAACTGATCGTCTCGCTGCTCACGCTGCTCCTGGCGGCCCTCGGAGCAGCGCGCATCGACGTGCTCTGGTGGGGCAAGGTCTCGACCTTCGCGCTGATGACGACGTTCCCGCTCTTCCTGCTGACGACCAACCCCCACCACGCAGCGTTGGTCGCCTGGCAGCATTGGATCCGTGACGCCTGCTGGGTGATCGGACTGCTCGGAGTCGTGCTGTCCTGGGTCGTGCTGCTCGGCTACGTGCGCCCAGCGCTGCGCGCGCTGCGCACCGGGCGCCAGGGTCGGCAAATCTTGTAGATTTTTTCCATGAAGATTCCCGACGACCTCCACTACTCCAGCGATCACGAATGGGCCCGGGCGAGTGCCAGCACGGTGCGCGTCGGCATCACTGATTACGCCCAGGACGCGCTGGGTGACGTGGTCTTCGTCGATCTGCCCAAGGTCGGGACCCCGATCGCCGTCGGCGCTTCGCTGGGTGAGGTGGAGTCGACCAAATCGGTGTCCGAGATCTACGCCCCCGTCGCCGGCACCATCAGCGCGGTGAACGAAGCGTTGAGCGGTGCGCCCGAGATGGTCAACAGCGACCCCTACGGCGACGGCTGGATCTGCGAGATCACGACGACGAGCAGCACGGACTTCGACGCGCTGCTCGACGCGTCTGGTTACGCCACGCTCACCCACAACTAGCCCCGACGGCACCAAGAAAACTTCAGTAGGGTTGCACGCGTGAACTGTCGTCGATGTGGGGAGATACTCAACGCCAACGCAAATTTTTGTTGGTCGTGTGGTGCTCCCCAGCACGAGGCGACGTCGCCCGAAACGGTGGCCGTGCCGGTCGTGAGCACGTTCGAGGCGCTGCATCCGAACGTCAGTCCCGACCGTCACGGTGCGCATCTCGATGAATTGGTAATTGCCTCTGGACAGACCGCCGGTACCCGAGTTGAATTGGCCAATGAGATCACGTCGGTCGGGCGCCACGAAAACAGTGATCTGCTCCTCGATGACGTTTCGGTCTCGCGCCACCACGCCGTCTTCACGCGCACCGCGAGCGGAAGAATCACCTTGCGCGATCTGAACTCGCTGAACGGAACGTACGTGAACGGCACCCGCGTCGAGGAGACGACGCTGCACTCGGCCGACGAGGTGCAGATTGGTAAGTTTAAGTTGGTCTTTTGGGAGGCGACGCTATGAGTGTGAGCGTTGGCAAGATGAGAATCGGTGAAGTGCACACGCTGCTGCGCAAGGACTTCCCCGACATCGAACTGTCCAAGATCCGCTACTACGAGGACAAGGGGCTGGTACAGCCAAGCCGTAGTCGCAAGGGCTACCGGCTCTACTCGGATCGTGACGTCGCCTGTCTGCGCGAGGCGATTCGCCTCGCCCAAGAGGAGTTCGTGCCACTGCGCGTCGTGCGCTTGCGCCTCGTCGAACAGGGTCTCTTGGGCGACAGCCCGACCACGCCCGTCGCTCGACACGCTGCGCGTGAGACGTCCGCCAACGCGGTGTCGGTGATCGCACCTGGCCCGCCAACGCCCGAGGCGCCGGTTCGTCCGCCGCTGAGTGTGGTGCCGACGTCAGCTCCCGACGGTGCGCTGGCCGACCGCGCGCCGGCGTCGCGGGCGCCAGCACCGAAGTCGACGACGTCGAGGGAGTACCTGACGACCCAGGAGTTCCTCAAGACCTCGGCACTCGACGGCGCGTCGGTGAATCAACTCATCTCCATGGGTCTGTTGCTACCCTCGAACGTCGCGGGCGAAACCGTCTTCACGCAGTTCGACGTGCGCGTCGCCCAGTGCGCGACGGCGCTCCTGGCGCGTGGCGTCGACGGACGACTGCTCGGCTCCCTGCGTCGTATCGTCGAGCGCGAGCTCGGTGTGGTCGACGACCTGACCGAACCGCTCCGTCACGCCGGAGGGCGAATCTCGGAAGGCAAGTCCCAGCGGGCCGCGGCCGCCGTGGCGTCCGAGGTCGCGGCCCTGCGCTTGGTGCTCTACGAGCGCGCCCTCGCTGAGTACCTCCAAGACTGACGCACGCCCTTTTTCACGTCGTGGGGTCTAGGCTGGTTCCATGGTCGAAGTGATTCTGCGAGCCGTTCGCGTTGACGTCGGGACGGCGACGCCGCTGCTCCTGCTCGAAGAGGTGGGCGGAAGTCGCGTACTGCCAATCTTCATCGGTGCGCCCGAGGCGACCGCGATCGCGTACGCGCTGCAGAACGTCGACACGCCGCGGCCGATGTCGCACGATCTTCTCGGCAACGTGATCAGCGCGCTCGGAGCGCAGCTCTTCTCGGTGGAGATCACGAACCTCGAGGACAACACCTTCTACGCCAATCTGCGCATCGTTCGCGCGGGCTCGGAGATCGAGGTCAGTGCGCGCCCGAGTGACGCCGTCGCGCTGGCTCTTCGCGTCGGCGCCCCGATTCTCGTGAACGACGAACTGATGGCTGCTGAGGGCAGGATCATGGTGCTCGAGGACGAGGACGAAGACGAGAGTGAAGACCTGTCAGGCGGTCGTTCCGAAGCCGAGCAGGTCGCCGAGTTGCGAGAGTTCCTCGACTCGATCCGTCCCGAGGACTTCAACCTGTGAGCCGTGCGCTCAAGTCGTTGGCCATCTTTTTCGCCTTCGTCGCCATCTACACACTGAGTCGTCACGTGACGGGTACGACCACGACGACGACCACGACCACGACGATCAACCAGACGACGTCGAGCACGACGACCACGATCGGAGGAACGACCTGTCACGGGACGGACTTCCACGGGGTCTTCAACGAGGGACAGGGCGCGGCCGGCACCATCTACGCGAGCATCACGCTGACCAAACTCACGCCGGGAACGTGCACGATCAAGGGTTGGCCGATCCTCACGCTGCAGGACCGCACCGGGGCGGTGCTGCCGTCGAACACGATCGACCTGCCGTCGTCATCCAGTCCGATCCAGTTCCCCGGGGCCAAGGCGAACGCCGCACCGTCGCTCCTCACGCTGACGAGCGGCTCGTCGACGACGTTCGCGTTGGCCTACAGTGACGTGCCGGTCGGCAATGAGACCTGCGGGTCGGCGACTTCGATCGCGGTCGAGATCACCAAACAAGGTTCGTCGGTGAGCATCACGCCCGCCTATCCCCAGCAGCCGTGTAATCACGGCAGCGTGTGGGTGAGTCCCTTCTACTAGATCGGGGTGGTTACCGACGCGTAACTATTCGAACGATTGGTCGCGTCGGAGGAGTGGACATCAACTACGTTCGGTAGTGGCGTCAGCGAGGACGCCTCGGGATGCGTAGAGCGCGCCTCGACACAACGCAGGGGGATTCATGAGTGAAGGAATGACGTCTGATTCGCTGGGTGCCAAGGTGCCGGTGGTGGGCGGAGAACACGAGCGGCTGCGCCAAGGCGTGCTGGGACTGCTCGACATCTCCGCCGCAACGATGGCCAACATTGGACCGGCGATGAGTTTCTACTTCGGTTTCGGCTTTCTCGCGATCACCACGGGATTGGCGTCGCCGCTCGTCATCGTGGCCGCCGGAGTCGCGATCGCGTTCCTCGGGAACACGCTCTCGGAGTTCACGAAGGTGATGCCCTCGACGGGCGGCTTCATCACGTTCGTGGGAAAGACCTTCGGTGCGCGCACCGGCGTGACGACGGCGCTGTTGACGGGAGCGGGCTACATCGCCGCCATGGCGTCCGTGGTGGCGATCGTCGGTGGGTTCTTCCAGTACCTTCTGCAGAACTACAACGTGTCCGGTCTAAAGAGTGTGCCCTGGTTCATCTGGACGATCGTCTTCTTGTGCTTCGCGATCTTCATGATGATCCGCGGCATCAAGATATCGACCAAGGTCGCCGGGATCTTCTTCGCCTTCGAGATGACGATCCTGCTCATCGTCAGCATCGCGGCGTTGATCAAGTTTCATGGCTCCCTCGGGTTCGGCCCTTTCAATCCCAAGAACATCCACAACGGTTTCAAGGGATTGGCGTTGGCGTTCCCACTCGCGATCTATCTGTTCATCGGCTGGGAGAACTCGGCGGCGCTCGCCGAGGAGACGGACAATCCTCGCAAGAACGTTCCCAAGGCGGTCTTCATGTCGATTGGCATTATGACGGCCAGTTACGCGCTGTTCGCGTACGCGACCGTCATTGGTTTCTCCAACAACGTCACGACGTTGGGCGCGGCGACCGTGCCGTTCCTCACCGTGGCGCACGGCGTGCTGGCGTTCCTGGCGTTCCTCGGATTCCTCGCCGGAATGACGTCAACCCTCGGAGCCTTGATAGCTGGCACGAACTCGCAGGCGCGATTGATCTTCAACGCCGGACGTGAGGGACTGCTGCCGAAGTTCATCGGCAAGGTCGACGGCAAGCGTCGTACGCCCGTCAACGCGTTGTTCACCTTTCTCACGCTGGCGCTGCTCATCATCGGCGTGTGGGGCCTCGGTCACATCTTCGGTGGGAGCGCGACGTCGGGCTCGATGAGCGCGTTCAACTTCTTCTTCGAATCCTCGACGTTCGGTACGATCCTGGTTCTCGTGGTCTACGCCCTCAGCAACCTGGCGCTGCCGTTCTACTACCAGAAGCATCACCCGGAGCTGTTCAACTGGTTCCGACACGCGGTCCTGCCGTTCCTGGGGCTCGTCACCATCGGCGTGCCGCTCTACTACTTGACCAAGTCCGGCCAGCCCACGCCCTACGACTGGTTCCCGTGGGCCGCGTTGATATTCCTGGTCGCGGCCATTGTGTACGCGGTCGCGCTCGTGAGTCGCGATCCCGGCATCGGTGATCGAGTGGGATCAATCGTCGCCGACGAATAGTTCACGTGGTTCGACGATCAACCCGGGGTTGGATTCACCAGAATCCGGCCCCGGGTTGAACTGTTTCTGATCGAATCGAACGCGGCGGGTAACTGCTCTAGCGTGATCTCGCGATCGACGAGCGGGGCGAAGTCGACGTTGTCCGCCGTGTCACCGAGCGCGGTCCATACGCGCTCTCGCGTCGACGTCGTGGCGTCCACCGCGTCGATGCCGAGAAGGTTGACGGCCCGCGTGATGAAGGGGTACACGGTCGTCACGAGGTCGGCACTCGCGACGAGTCCGCTCGCGGCGACGCTGCCCCCGTAGCGCAGACTGCGAAGAATCTGCTGCAGCGTGTCACCTCCGACGCAGTCGATCGCCGCGGCCCAACGCGCGGTACCGAGCACCCGTTCGGGTTTGTCGCTGATCTCGTCGCGTCCGATCACCTGGACCGCGCCACGTTCGTGAAGCCACGCGGCCTCATTGGCCGAACCCGTCGACGCGACCGGCTGGTAGCCACGCGCGGCGAGCAGCGTGACGGCGACCGAGCCGACCCCGCCGGTGGCGCCGGTGACGAGCACCCGGGCGTCAACGTCCAGTCCGTGTGCTTCGAGCGCGAGGATGCTCGCCATCGCGGTGAAACCCGCGGTGCCGATGATCATGGCGTCGCGCGTCGTGATGCTCGACGGCAGCGGACTGAGGAAGTGAGAGGGCGCCGAAACGAACTCGGCGAAGCCGCCGTCACGACCGACGCCGAGGTCACCGCCGTGCACCGCCACGCGAGTTCCGATACGAAGCTGCGGATTCGACGAGACGACCACGGTGCCCGCCGCGTCGACACCGCCGATGACCTTGTCGAGGCGACGAACGCGACTCGGCGCACTGGCGACCAGGGCATCCTTGAAATTGACGCCGCTGTAGTCGACTTTCACCAGCACGTCAGTGGGCTCGAGCTGGACCAGTTCGACGTCGCGTACCTCGCAGTTGAGTTTCCCGTCCACCTCGGTGATTTCAAAGGCTCGCACGTGTCAAGGATAGAGCCCGATTTTTCCCGGTTGACCGAATACGATTGTTTTCGTGACGACCATTAAGTTGAACGGCCACAAGACGTGGGTGTGGATTGCCAAGAAGGGCCCGAAGCGCAAGAAGAAGCGTCCAATGGTGGTGTTGCTGCACGGCGGTATGAGTAGCAGCTCGAGCCTGCTCGGTTCGATCGGTCCGGGTCTCATGAAGCACTACCGCGTGGCGGCCTTCGACCGGCGGGGCCACGGACGCACCGCCGACGTGGACGAGCCCTTTCACTTCAACTCCATGGCGAACGAGACGATCGCGTTCATTGAGTACTTGCGTCGCCCGGTTCACCTCGTGGGCCACAGCGACGGTGGCGTGGTGGCACTGATGGTAGCGATGCGACGACCCGACCTGGTCAATCGCGCCGTCGTCATCGGCGCCAACTTCCACTACAGCGGCGTGACGATCGAACCGTACGACTTTGACGGACCGGATTTCAAGAAGTGGCGCAAGCGCTTCGCGAAACGCTCTCCCGACGGACGTCGTCACGCCCGAGAGGTCGTCGAGAAGACCATGACGATGTACGCGAGCGAACCCATCCTCAAGACGACCAATCTCGCGAGCATCCGCGTGCCGGTGTTGGTCATGGCCGGTGACGACGACGTGGTCGCCTTGTCGCACACCTGCTCGCTGTACGAGGCGCTCCCCGAGGGCCAACTGTCGATCGTTCCCGGAACTTCCCACGCGCTCTTGAAGGAGCGCACCAAGGAGAGCGTGCGGATCATCCGACGTTTCCTCAACGACCGCGTGCCGCCGGTCACCTACCTGCCGGTCCGGCGCCGCGCCGTAGGGGAGTAGCCGTCCGCCCGCCCGTTTCGTGGGGCGGGGAAATCGGAGATTTGCGACCATCGGTAACTACACTTGGCGGGGTGTTGGCACGCCTCTCCTACGCGCGCTCTCGCTCCGTACAGCGGTGGACGGCGCTGAACGCACTACGCAGCGACGCGGTGCTGTACGCGCTGTCGGCCCTCTTCGCCGTCGGCCTCGGCTGGACGTCGCGCGAGGCCGCGCAGTGGCACTGGGGATACCTGGCCGTCGGCACCTACGTGTTCGCCTCAGTCGCCGCGTGGATGTTCAGTCGAAGAGACGTCCGGCGCGCGTCGATGATCCGTATTGGACTGTTGACGATCGTGGTACTCGGGGCGGTCGCCATGCCCTTGGGATTAGAGGCGAAGTGGCGCCAGGCCCAACCCGAGGTCTCGGTCATTGGTCGTTCGGCGACCTGGGTGAGCAAGGGCAAGGACCCGTACCAGGTGTACTTCAAGAACGGCCACCTCGTCGGTGTCGTCAAGGGCATTCCGACCTACGAATCGTTCTTTCCGTACTTTCCCCTCATGAGCATCTTCGGGCTTCCGTCGGCGGAGCAGCACAAGAGCAAGGGGCTCACCGATCCACGCATCGTGATGTCGCTGATGACCCTGCTCGTGAGCGGTTTCGCGCTCGGCATGCTGCGCGCGTCGCGGGCACAGAAGATCCGCGTCGCTCAGGTCATGCTGGCGCTGCCGACCGGGGCGCTGTTCTTGGCGACGGGCGGTGACGACATGCCGATCCTCGCGCTGTCACTCTTGGGTGTCGCGGCGCTGCAGCGGCGCTCGAACTACGTCGCGGGTGTCAGCTTCGGTCTCGCCGCCGCGATGAAACTGACGGCGTGGCCGATGGCGATCGGTGCGTTGCTCGTCGCGCGCGAACGCGACGGGCGAAGCGCCTGGACGAAGGTGGCGGCGATCATCACGGCCATTGTCGTGATTTCCATCGCGCCGTTTGTGCTGCACGCGCCGGCAGCGTTCATGTGGAACGTCTTCGCCTTCCCGCTGGGTCTGGCGGGCGTCACCTCTCCGGCGGCGAGCGCGCTGCCCGGTCACATCCTCACGACGCTGTGGGCACCGCTTGGACACTTGCTGGCGCCCGTCACACTGATCGTGGGCGGCTACTTCGCCGCGAAGTTCCTGCGGCGTCACTGGCCACTCACGTTGTCCCAGTTGCTCGGACTCTTGAGTGTGTGTTTCGCGACGATGATTTGCGTCGCCTCGGCGACGCGTATCGGTTACGTGATCTACCCGCTCAACTTCGCCTTGTGGTCGTCGGTCTGCGTCGAGACGCCCGTGACGGTTCCCGAACTGGAGCTAAATAGCGCTTGAGTTCTGGTAGATGCGGAACGTCCAGTACGACGTCGTACCGTGTCGCGCCGTCACCGTGATCCCGACGATCCAGTAGAAGGTGTCCGAACCGGCCTTTTGGAAGAGCAACTGCGGCGATCCCGTCGAGGATCCGCGTGAGAAGAGACTCCAGCCGCGTGCTTGTAGTTGCGCGCTGTAGTAGCCGAGCAGGTCGCCCGACGAGGCGTGCGTGACCAGCGTGCGCAGGCAGTCGTAATCTCCCGCGCCACCGTTGGGGTGCAGCGTCGGCGCGGTGGCCTGCGTCGAGACCGGGACCAGGAGCGCGGTCGCGATGTCCGCCGGGGGATTGCCCGATTGTTGGCAGCCGGTGAGGAGCGGACTGTGCTGCTGGGTCGTGAGACTGCCCACGACGATGGGAATCGTGGTCGTCGTCTTTCGGACGGTGGGATTCGCGATGAGATTGATGGCGAGAAAGATGACGAGGGTCACGACGGCGACGATGACCACCGTCATCGCGGGCAAAATGCTCGTCGTGGTCGTGAGTGGCGGCTTGACCGGATCGCTCATTGGTTCCATCCGAAATGGTCGATGGGGCCACGGCCGCTCCCGAGGCGCCACTGCGCCGCGCTCGTCAGTGCCGCGAGCACGAAGGACTTGGCGTCGCGCGTCGCGTCGGTGACCGAACGCTCGAGTCCGAGGCCGGCGGCGATCGCGGCCGAGAGCGAACAGCCGGTGCCGTGATCGTTCGTAGTCGTCACTCGCGGCGCGTCAAAGAGCACCACGGCGTCGGCACTCACCAGGATGTCGGGCGCGTGTCGATCTTCGAGCGTCGCCTCGGCGAAATGGCCACCCTTGACGAGGACGAAACGCGGGCCGTAGGCGAGCAGCGCGTTGGCGAGTATCAACATGTCGTCGTGGGTGGTGACGTCGCGAACGTCGACGTCACAGAGGATCGCGGCCTCTCGGAGGTTCGGCGTGATGACCGTGGCGTAGGGGAAGAGTGCCTCGCGATAGGTGACCGGTCCGCCCTCTTCCATCAAGCGGTGACCCGTCGACGAGACGAGGACCGGGTCGACGACCAGATTGTCGAGCAGTCCCTCGCGCGCGAGGAGCGCCACGGCTTCGATCGTGCTGGGCTGGGCGAGCATGCCGGTCTTGACCGCGCGTATCGCGAAGTCGTCGAGCACCGCCTCGACCTGCTGGACGACCAGCGAAGGTTCGAGGGGGTGGACCGCAGTGACGCCGACGGTGTTCTGGGCGGTGATCGCGGTGATCGCGGAGGTACCGTGCACCTGGAAGGCGCTAAAGGTGCGCAAATCAGCCTGGATGCCGGCTCCACCACCCGAATCCGAGCCGGCGATGGTCAAGACGGAGATGGGTTGCACTGCTTCAACCCTAGTGACGACTCCAGACGGCTTAGTACGATGAGGACGTGGGTGACCTCTTTCAGATCGGCTCGATGAGTTCACCGTCGCGTCTCGTCGTGGGCACCGGCGGTTTTCGCTCCATGGACGTGCTCGAGGCGTCCCTGATCGCCTCGGAGGCGACGATCGCCACGGTCGCGCTGCGACGCGTCGATCCGAACGTGAAGGGATCGATCTACGAACTCTTGGAGCGCCGGAACTTTTCGCTGCTGCCCAACACGGCCGGGTGCTACAGCGCGAGTGAAGCCGTGAAACTGGCCGAACTGGCGCGCGAGGCATTCGAGACCAACGCGGTCAAACTCGAAGTCATCGGCGATGACCGTACGCTGTTGCCCGACACCACCGAGACCCTGGTCGCCGCCGATCAGTTGGTGCGAAAGGGATTTGAGGTGTGGGCCTACACCTCGGACGACCTGATCGTCGCCCAGCGTCTCGAGCAGTGCGGATGCGTCGCGGTGATGCCGCTCGGTTCACCGATTGGTTCGGGTCTCGGTATCAGGAACCCCCACGCGATAGCGCTCATTGCCGAACGCGTGGGGGTGCCGGTACTCCTCGACGCCGGGGTCGGCACGGCCTCCGACGCGGCCCTGGCAATGGAATTAGGCTGTGACGGGGTGCTGGCGGCGTCGGCGATCAATCGGGCACTCGAGCCCGTGATGATGGCCGAAGCCCTGCGTGACGCCGTAAGGGCGGGTTATTCGGCCTTTCGGGCCGGCCGCATCCCGCCACGACTGCACGCGGAGGCTTCGTCGCCGTCGCTCGGTCGCCCAGATTTATTTGTGGATTAGTCGTTTTGATAACTACACTGATGTAGTCCTTCGGGATAATCTGGTCAGGCCTCGGTCGGGAGGAACTTCGTATGAAGGATTCGTTAGCTATGGGCTTTAGTGGACCGATGGTGTGCCGCCTCACTGGCGTCACGTATCGTCAACTGGACTACTGGGCGAGGACCGAACTCGTGACGCCGTCGATCACCCCAGCCCGCGGCAGTGGATCCAAGCGCACCTATTCCTACGGCGACGTGCTCGAAGTGAAGGTCATCAAGTCGCTGCTCAGTTCGGGCCTGTCGTTGGCTCGGGCGCGCCAAGCGGTCGAGTGCCTCCGTCGTTCCCTGGGCGCCGATCTCGCCTCGAGCAGCCTGGTCCTGAGCGATTCCGGCTCGGTGCTCGCGCGAAGTGACGGCGACCTGGTCGACCTACTTCGCGGTGGTCAAGGCGTCTTTAACATCGTTCCACTGGCGAGCGTGGTCGCCGAACTCACGACCACGATCCGTCAGGCGCAGTTCGTAACGTCGGAGAGGGAGCCCCGTACGGCGTGACGTTCCCGTCGTCGATTGACGAACCTCGTCATCGACACCCCAGTGTGTCGGCACCATCGAGTGCCAAGTTCGCCCACCCCAGCGAAGGACTCTTCGCGAGCCTGCTGACCCTCTATGGTCTCGAATGGTGCTACGAGCCGGTCGAGTTCCCTCTCGAGTGGAATGAACTAGGGCAACCGACCAAGGGTTTCCGGCCCGACTTCTACATTCCCTCCCAGCAGCTCTTCATCGAACTCACCGTGCTCGAACAGCGACTCGTCACGCGCAAGAACAAGAAGGTCCGCCTCTTTCGTACGCTCTACCCGGAGATCACGTTGTTGGTCGTGTACCAGCGTGATTTCACGCAATTGCTCGAGCGTCACGACCTGGATTTCTTCGCCCATCCCGCGGCTTAGGATGGATTTCGTGACCGATCGGCGCCCATTTCTCTTCGACACCCACGTCGAGCTGGGCGCGAAGATCGTCCCCTTCGGTGGCTGGGAGATGCCGTTGCAGTACGCCACGGGCACGGTCGCTGAACACCTGGCCTGTCGAAGCGACGCCGTGGTCTTTGACGTCAGCCACCTCGGTACCGTGCGCTGCGACGGGCCTGACAAGTTCGAAATCCTCCAGGACACGTTGACCAACGATCTGCGAAAGGTCGAACCGGGCCGTGCGCAGTACACGCATCTGCTCAACAACGAGGGCTTCGTTGTTGACGACATCATCGTCTGGTGGGTCGGTGACGACGAGTTCGACGTGATGCCCAACGCGTCCAACACCTCCGGGGTCCTTTCGTCCATTCCGGGCGTCGACGTCACGAGCGAACGCTGCGTGCTGGCAATCCAGGGCCCGAATGCCCGCGCCAAAGCCGCAGCGGTCGACGCGCGCTTCGGCGAGGTGGCGCGATTTCGCGTCACGAGGTTCGACTACCGGGGCGTCGAGGTGCGCGTGGCCGGTACGGGGTACACGGGCGAAGAGGGACTGGAGATCGCTGCCCCGAACGAAGTCGCACGCGACCTGCTCTTGGCCCTGGTCGCCGCCGACGTAACGCCCGCGGGACTGGGCGCGCGCGACACGCTGCGTCTCGAAGCGGCGTTGCCGCTCTACGGACACGAGTTGACGCTGCATTCGACGACCCTCGAAGCCCGACTCGGTTGGGTGCTCGGTTGGGACAAGGTCACGTTCCAGGGCCGCGCCGCGGTCGAAGACGAGCGTCGCCGAGGTGTGTCGCGGCTCTTGACGGGGCTCAAGACCGATAGCCGTCAACCGTTGCGCGACGGTGGGGAAGTGCTCGTGGACGGATCGTCGGTCGGCACCCTCTGCTCGGGCAACTTCTCGCCCGTCCTCGGCTGCGGTATCGGGATGGGACTGCTGAGGGGTGATCTCGAGGCGGGCACGCCGGTCTCGGTCGCACTTCGCGGTCGCGAGATGCCGGCGACGGTGCGCGCCCTCCCCTTCGTTCGAAAGGCTCGTTGACGTGGCTGACTATCTTCCACACACCCCAGGTGAAGTCGATCAGATGCTGGCGTTCATTGGCATGGACTCGCTCGACCAGCTCTTCGCCCACATCCCGGCGGCGGTGCGACTCACGCAGGGTCTCGACCTGGCGCCGGGCATGAGCGAGCCCGACGTGGCCGCCGATTTCGAGCGCTTCACCCGGACCAACCGCGCGAAGGCCGTCGACATGACCTGTTACGCCGGCGCGGGAGCCTACGACCACGAAGTGCCGGCCGTGGTCAAGATGCTGGGGTCACGTTCGGAGTTCGTGACCGCCTACACGCCGTATCAACCCGAGGTCGCCCAAGGCGTGCTGCAGGCCATCTTCGAGTTCCAGACGTTGATCTCACGCTTGAGTGGACTCCCGATCGCCAACGCTTCGCTCTACGACGGCGCGACCGCGATGGTCGAAGCCCAAAACCTCGCCGCCGGCGCGACGAATCGTACCAAGATGATCGTCTCGTCGGGCGTGCACCCGCACTGGCGCGCGGTGGCACGCACGTTCGCCCTCGGCACCGGACACGAGATCGTCGAAGTACCGCTGAAGGACGGCGTCACCGATTGGTCCAGCGTCGACGCCGCGGGCGCCGCCGCCATCGTGGCGTCGTATCCGAACTATCTCGGTATCGTCGAGGACCTCTCGGTCGCGAAGCAGCTGGCCGTTGCGAACGACGCGCTGCTCATTCTCGGCGCCGACCCCGTTGCGGCCGGTGTGTTGAAGAGCGCTGGCCAGTGGGGTGCGGACGTCTTCGTTGGTGAAGGTCAACCCTTTGGCACACCACTCGCGTTCGGCGGACCGTACCTCGGACTCTTCGCGTGCACCATGGATCAGGTCCGCCGCCTACCCGGTCGTATCGTCGGCGAGACCGTGGACTCAAACGATCGCCGTTCGTTCGTCACGACCCTGCGCGCCCGCGAGCAGGACATCCGTCGCGAGAAGGCGACGTCCAACGTCTGCACCAATCAGACCTTGATGGCGATCACCGCAGCGATCCAACTCGGATGGCTCGGGACCTACGGACTGCGCGAGGTGGCGACTCGCTGCGCGCAGGGTGCCCACTTCCTCTACGACGAGTTGCTGTCGATCAGTGGCGTCGAAGCCGTGTCGAGTCAGCCGTTCTTTCGCGAGTTCGCGATTCGCGTGCCCGAGAGCGCCGTGAACGTGCTGCACGACATGGCCGAGGAGGGCGTACTCGCCGGACTGAGCGTCGCCGCGTTGACCCAGGGCTCCGACCTCTCGATCGCCCAGGACATCGAACGCGTCATGCTCGTCACGGTCACCGAACGGCGAACCAGGAGCGAACTCGATCATTACGTGAACGTGATGCGAAAGGTGGTGGCGTGATGGTACGGAGCGCTTCGCCCGGCGGACGCGCGGCATCGGCACCGTTGCTCGGCCACGGGATCGAACCGACGATTTTCGAAATGTCGGTCGCGGGACGCGCCGCGTACCAACTGCGCACCACCGGGGTGCCAGCAACGCCGCTCGAAGATCTGGTTCCGACGGCGCATCTCAATCCGAACGTGGTTCCGCTCGCCGAGCTGTCCGAACGTGACCTCGTGGCGCACTTCACGCGCTTGTCGCACCGACAGTTCTCGGTGGACCTCGGTATGTACCCACTCGGGTCGTGCACCATGAAGTACAACCCGAAGTTCTGCGACGCGGTGGCGGCCGATCCCGGACTCAACTCGGTGCACCCCGGCGCGCCGGGCGAACTGACTCAGGGCTGGCTCGAACTGCTCGTGACGCTCGAAGAGACCCTTTGCACCATCACCGGGATGAGCGCCGCGACGTTGCAGCCCTCGGCCGGTGCCGCCGGAGAATTGACCGGCCTGTTGCTCATGCGCGCGTTCCACACCGCCAACGGCGATCCGCGCCGGAGGGTGATCATTCCCGACTCGGCGCACGGCACGAATCCGGCGTCGGTGACACTGGGTGGCTACGAGGTGACGACCATCCCCTCGAACGATCGTGGTCTCGTCGATCTCGACGCTCTGAAGGCCGCCCTCGGACCCGACGTGGCGGGCATCATGCTGACCAACCCCAACACGGTCGGTCTGTTCGAAGAGGAGATCATCGAGATCGCGACCGCCGTGCACGACGTCGGCGGTCTCGTCTACTACGACGGCGCGAATCTGAACGCCATTCTCGGCGTCGTCCGTCCCGGCGACATGGGTTTTGACATCGTGCACATGAACCTGCACAAGACCTTCGCCACACCACACGGTGGGGGAGGACCGGGCGCGGGTCCAGTGGCGGTCTCGTCACGATTGGCTGAGTTCCTTCCCGGTCCCAAGGCGACACGTATGGAGAGCGGTATCTTCGACTGGGTCGCGCCCTCGCGCTCCATTGGTCGGGTGCACGGATGGCACGGCAACTCGATGGTGCTCGCGCGGGCACTCGCGTACATCGAAGTCCACGGGGGCGACGGACTCAAGCGCGTGGCCGAGCGCGCGGTCTTGAACGCCAACTGGTTGCGCCGGCGCCTCAGTGACACGCTGCCCGCGGCGTACGACCGCACCTGCATGCACGAGTGCGTCCTTACCGCTGCGCCGCTCAAGGCCAAGTACGGCGTGCGTGGACTTGACGTCGCCAAGGCATTGCTGGAGGAGGGATTCCACTCGCC
>DAIOEY010000006.1:0-3408 GCA_036745995.1 Acidimicrobiales bacterium
CGTCGATGATGATCTACGGTCTGCGCGAACGCGAACTGATCCTCGCCTTCTTCGAAAAGACCGCGGGACTGCGGATGAACCTCAACTACGTGCGACCCGGCGGCGTGGCGGCGGACCTGCCCGACGGGTGGCAGGACGACGTGCTCGTGATCTGCGACACGATCTACGAGCGGACCTTCGAGTACGACCAACTCCTCACCGGCCAGCCGATCTTTCGCGAACGGATGGTGGGCGTCGCCCCGATGAACGCCGAAGAGGCGCTCGCGCTGAGCGTGACCGGCCCCCTGCTTCGTTCGACCGGTGTGCCGTGGGACCTACGCCGCTCGATGCCCTACCTCGCCTACGACCAGGTCGAGTTCGACGTGATCGTCGGCACCTTCGGTGACAACTTCGACCGCTACGCGATCCGGCTGAACGAGATCCGCGAATCGATCCGCATCATCCGCCAGTGCATCGACATGATGCCGAGCGGCGACTACCGCAGCCAGGACCCCAAGGTCACCCCGCCGCCGCGCGCGCGCATCGGCGAGTCGATGGAGGCGCTGATCCACCACTTCAAGCTGTTCACCGAGGGCTTCCACGTTCCCGCGGGCGAGGTCTACTCGGCCGTCGAGTCCCCTCGCGGGGAATTGGGCTGCTACATCGTCGCCGATGGCGGTCCCAAGCCCTACCGGCTCCACGTGCGCGGGCCCAGCTTCGTGAACCTCCAGGCGGTGTCGCTGCTGATGCGCGGCGGCGCGATGTCCGACACCATCACCGTGATCTCGACGATCGACCCGGTCATGGGCGAGGTCGACCGATGAGCCATTTTCGCACCGAGCTTCGCCAACGCGCCGAGGAGATCATCGCGCTCTACCCGCGCAAGCGTTCGGCGATGCTGCCGCTACTGCACCTCGCCCAGGAACAGGACGGCTACCTGAGTGACGAAGGTATCGCCGAGGTCGCGGAGTTGACCGAGACGACGCCCGCCGACGTGCGCGGCACGGCGTCGTTCTACGACATGTACCACCTCGAGCCCGTCGGTAAGTACGTCGTGGGCGTCTGTACCAACATCGCCTGTCTGCTCGCCGGTGGCGAGGAGTTGCTGGAGCACGCGAGTGCGGCGCTCGGTTGCGCGGTCGGCTCGACGTCGCCCGATGGTCTGTTCACCCTCGAAGAGACCGAGTGCCTCGCGGACTGCAACCTGGCGCCCTGCGTGCAGGTGAACCACCGCTACGTTCGTTCGACCACACCCGAAAAGTTCGACGAGATGATCGATGACCTGCGAAGTGGGCGCCTCGACCACGACGTGCCCTCGCACGGCACGCTCATCCGAGTGCGACGCAACGGCGGTCTTCGTGCCGAGCGCAGCGAGGTCGCCGCCGAACGAGCCGAGGCCAAGGCCGCTCGAGAGGCGCGCACCGCGAAGGAGAGTTCGTGATGGCGACGCTCGACGCACCTCGCATCGTCACCTCACGCGCCGAGTTCGACGACTCGCACACCCTCGCGCGCTTTCTCGCCACGGGTGGCTACGAGTCGCTGCGCAAGGCGTTGACGATGCTGCCCGAAGAAGTCGCCGCCGAGGTGGACGAGGCGTCGCTGCTCGGTCGTGGTGGTGCGGGCTTCCCGGCCGGACGAAAGTGGTCGATGCTGCGAAAGTCGCCCGTGTCCTACCTCGTCGTCAACGGTGACGAGTCCGAGCCCGCCACGTTCAAGGATCACTTCCTCGTCGAGCGCGATCCCCACCAGTTGGTCGAGGGCGTCATCATCGCCGCCTACGCGCTGCAGGTGAACCAGGTCTTCATCTTCCTGCGCGGCGAGTTCGCGCTCGGTCTCGAACGGGTCCAACAGGCCATCAACGACGCTTACGACCAAGGCGCCCTCGGGCGAAAGATCTTCGACTCCGGATTCTCGCTCGACGTCGTCCTGCACCCCGGCGCCGGGGCCTACATCTGCGGTGAGGAGACGTCGTTGATCGAGGCGCTCGAGGGCAAGCGCGGCTTCCCTCGGATCAAGCCGCCGTTCTTCCCCGCGGTCACCGGCCTCTACGGCGAGCCGACGGTGGTGAACAACGTAGAGACGATGTCGAACCTTCCCTGGATCATCATGAACGGCGGCGCGGCGTTCGCGGCGCTCGGGGGCGGCCGTTCAACCGGCACCCGACTGTTCGCACTGGCGGGACGCGTGAGGAATCCCGGCGTGTACGAGATCGAGATGGTGAAGAACACGTTCCGCGACCTGATCTTCGACCCCGCGTTGGGCGGGGGCATCATCGACGACCACGAGATCAAGGCCATCATCCCCGGTGGCGTGTCGGCGCCGTGGTTCGGACCGGAGCTGCTCGACCTGCCGCTCGGCCAGGACGAGGTCGCCGAGAAGGGCTCGATGCTCGGATCGGGATCCATCGTCGTGATGGACGAAACGACCTGTGTGGTGCGCGCGACGTGGCGGATCACCAGGTTCTTCTCGCGTGAGTCGTGCGGCCAGTGCACGCCGTGTCGCGAGGGATCGGGTTGGCTCGAGCGCGTGCTGTACCGACTCGAGAACGGCGGAGGACGGATGGAGGACATCGACCTCTTGCTCGACCTCTGCGACAACATCGCGCCGGGTCTCACGTGGCCGCCCCAGCAGACGACGATCTGCGTCCTCGGTCCCTCCATCCCCTCGTCGATCCACTCAGCGATCTCGATGTTCCGCGACGAGTTCGTCGCGCACGTGACGAACGGCGGTTGCCCCCATGACTGACGTCACTCGCGCGACCGTCTCGATCACCGTCAACGGGCGCACGGTCGAGGCGCGCGCCGGCGAACTGCTGATCGAAGCCGCTGAGCGAGCGGGTACCTACATTCCGCGCTTCTGCTACCACCCGCGCATGGAACCCGTCGGGGTGTGTCGCATGTGCCTCGTGGAAGTCGACAGTCCGCGCGGGGCCACGCTGCAACCCGCCTGTTTCTTGAAGGTCAACGACGGGATGAACGTCGACACCGAGTCCGAGAAGGTGAAGAAGGCCCAGGACGGCGTGATCGAGTTCCTGCTCGCGAACCATCCGCTCGACTGCCCGGTCTGTGACAAGGGCGGCGAGTGCCCGTTGCAGGACCAGACGCTGGCCCACGGATCGGGCGAGACCCGGTTCATCGAGGAGAAGCGCCACTTCATCAAGCCCGTCGAGATCGGCGAATTGGTGCTGCTGGACCGCGAGCGCTGCATCCAGTGTGCGCGCTGCACGCGCTTCGCCAGCGACGTCGCGGGCGACGCGCAGATCGCCTTCGCCGGCCGGGGCGACCTCATCGAAGTCGCCTCGTCACCGACCCAGCCGTTCGACTCGGTCTTCTCGGGCAACACCGTCCAGATCTGTCCGGTCGGGGCGTTGACGGCCAAGCCCTACCGCTTCACCGCGCGCCCGTGGGACCTCGACCAGGTCGAGAGCAC
>DAIOEY010000006.1:3508-7728 GCA_036745995.1 Acidimicrobiales bacterium
GTACTCGAGAGCGCGATCCGGACCCTCGCGCAACACTTCCCCGACGCCACGTTCCTGCCGGCCCTTCGTCGATCGAACGTCATGGGGGCGCTCGACATGGGCCTCGCCCCGGGCCTCGCGCCCGGACGCGGGTACACCGGCGTGACCGAAGGACGTGACGCCCTGGCCCAACTCGACGCGCTGCGCTCGGGCGAACAAAAGGCCGTACTCTTGCTCGGTGGCTGTCTGCTCGGCAACGTCGCCGATCTTGAGCACGCGACGTCGGCGTTGGACGCCTGCGACGTGGTCGCCGTGACCGGTCACGGTGGCGCGACACTGGCCTACGCCGACGTGGTGCTGCCGGCCGTCGTGCAGTACGAGCGCAACGGCACCGTTACCAACATCGAAGGTCGCGTGACGAGCGTCAACGCGAAACTCGTCGCCCCGGGTTCCGCGTGGCCCGACGTCGCGATCGCCGCGGAACTCGCCGAAGAGTTCGGGCAACACCTGGGCCTCGCGTCGGTCGAAGACACCGCGCGGGCCATCGAAGAGACGACGGGCTATCCGGCGATCTCGGTGCTGAACGACGGTTCCTCTGACGGCATTGTCGTCGGTCGCCCCGAGGATCAGGCCACGCGCCACGCGCTCGATCCGATGGCGTTCCCGGGCATCCGCTCGACCGGCATGGTCGGTCTCGGCGCGCGCAGTGGGTCGACCGAGGTCGTGGACGCCTCGACGATCGCCACGACGACGAGTGCCACGCTTGATCAGGTGCGCGCGGGACGAGGCGTCGACGTCCCGCTCGCGGACAACTACTCGTTCCGTCTGCTCGTCGGTCGCCGACTCTACGACCGCGGCATCGCGATGCAGGGATCGCCGGCGTTGCACGGACTCATCGAGACGACGACACTTCGACTCAACCACCTCGACCTCGACCGACTGGGCCTTGACAGCGGCGACGTCGTTTCGGCCAGTGGCGCTCGCGGGACCATCGAACTCGCGGTTGCCCTCGACGACGCCGTGGCGCGAGGCGTCACCGAGATCGCCTTTGGTACCTTGAGCGACTCGGGTGAGGACGCGGTGCGCACGTTGACCGAGCGCGGCGCGGTCATCAACCAGATTCGTCTGGAGACCCGATGAGTGCGTGGTTCGGATCGGTCGATCCGCTCTACGGTGCGGGCCACCTGACGCTCGCGATCTTCTTGATCGTCGTCATTCGTCTCGTCGCGGCGTTCTCGGTCCTGATGGGCGCCGTGATCATCATGATCTGGTTCGAGCGCAAGACCATCTCGGACATGCAGAGTCGTATCGGTCCTCAGCGCTGGGGTCCCTTCGGACTCCTCCAGACGCTCGCCGACGGCATCAAGCTCATCCTGAAAGAGGACTTGATCCCAGCCGAGGCTGATCGATTCGTCTTCAAGCTCGCCCCCTACCTCGTCGTGTTGCCCGCGTTCATCACGTTCGCGATCGTGCCGATCGGTGGCACGCTCACCATCGCCGGACACCCGGTCCAGTTGCAGGCGGCGAACCCTCCGATGGGGATTCTCCTGTTGCTGGCGATGTCGGGCATCTCGGTCTACGGCGTGATGCTGGCGGGCTGGTCGTCGGGCTCGAAGTACCCGCTGCTCTCCGCGGTGCGCGCGAGCGCCCAGATGATCAGTTACGAGGCCGCGCTCGGCATGACGATCGTGACGATCGTGCTCGCGACGGGTTCGCTCTCTATGCACGACATCGTCGCCTCGCAGGCGCACGGGATCTGGCACTGGAACCTGATTCGCCTCGGCGTCGTGCCGTTCGTCGTCTTTCTCATCGCGATCACCGCGGAGCTCAATCGTCCGCCCTTTGACGTCGTCGAAGCCGAGAGTGAACTGGTCGGGGGGTTTCACACCGAGTACTCGTCGTTCCGGTTCGCCATCTTCTTCCTCGCCGAGTACATGAACACGATCACGATGTCGGCGATCATGGTGACCCTGTTCTTCGGGGGGCCGGCGGGATGGATACCCAACATCTCGCACCTTCGGTGGGTCTTCCCGATCCTGTGGTTCCTCGCCAAGACCGTGGTGTTCGCCTTTTGCTACGTGTGGTTCCGCGCCTCCCTGCCGCGACTTCGTTACGACCAGTTGATGGACCTCGGCTGGAAGCGACTCATCCCACTCAGTCTCGGTTGGATGTTGGTCGTCGCCGGTTTCCTGATCAGCCGCGCCTGGGGCTTCATCATGGCCGCCGCCGTCCTGGTCGCCTGGACCATGCTGACGCGCGCCTTCGAACTCGGCCACCGCCGAGAGCGCGGCGTGGCCTCGGTGCTGCCCGTCGTGGGCGAGCGGCCGGTGCCGGGCGAGGTCCTGCGAGCGATCACCGACGCGGACGAGGAGGAGTAGTGGCCAGTTCCCTCAACTTCTTCGGCGGCTTCAAGCTCACCTTCCAGCACCTGACGCGACCACGCGTCACGACCAGCTACCCGCAGGCCAAGCGACCCAAGCAGCCACGCCAGCACGGGCGTCACGTCCTCAACCGGTACGAGGACGGCATGGAGAAGTGCATCGGCTGTGAGTTGTGCGCCGGCGTCTGCCCGGTCAACTGCATCTACGTGCGAGGGCTGGACAACCCACCCGACCACCCCGTCAGCCCGGGTGAGCGTTACGGCTACGTCTACGAGATCAACTACCTGCGCTGCATCCACTGCGACCTCTGCGTCGAGGCCTGCCCCACCCAGGCGATCACCGAGTCCAAGATGTTCGAGTTCTCCTTCACCAATCGGGCCGACGCGATCTACACCAAGGCCGAACTGCTCGTCGACGACCAGGGTTTCCCCCAACGCCTGCCCTGGGAGGACTGGCGCGAGGGCGAAGCGGACATGACCGGCGGTTGGATGCGCGCGACCTCACCGGCCGGTGACGCGTCGTTCGAAGGCGTGGTGCAGTGGACCGCCGATCTCGGCTTCGGGGTGCGCGCCGCTGAAGCGGGCCAATCCGAGAACCGCGACGACGTCGCGACCGGTTCCAAGCAGTTGCGCAACGTCTTTCCCCGGCACCTCCAGCCCGAGGACGTGCCGCTGGACCAGCGCGGGTTGCAGGCCAAGTTCAACAACGCGCGCAAGAAGATGCCCAGGCGCCGACGCTCGCGAGATCGTTCGTGATCGCCGTCGCCTACGCCTGGCCGAGCATCGTGGTCTTCGCGACCGCGGCGCTGCTGATCCTCGTCGGTGCCGTCGGCGTCCTCGCCGCGCACAATCCAGTGCACTCGGCGCTCAGTTTGATCATGACGCTCTTCGGCGTCGCCGTTGCGTTCGTCGCCCAGTCCGCCGACTTCCTCGCCGCGGTGGAGATCATCGTGTACGCGGGGGCCATCGTCGTGCTCTTCCTCTTCGTGATCATGTTCCTCGGCGTGGACCGGCGCGACCCGGTGCGCGTCGAACCACTCGTTGGTCAACGGGCCTTCGCCGGCGTCGGCGTCGTCATCACCGTCGCGGGTCTCATCACGCTCATGGCGAGGTCGCACTGGGTGACCGGCGCCGTCTCGGTGTCGTCCAAAGGTGCCGCGATCGCCACGGGCCAGGGCAACGTGAAGCAGCTCGGCACCGCGGTGTTCACGACCTACCTCTTCGCCTTCGAAGCGACCGCGGCGCTGTTGATCATCGCGGTCGTGGGCGCGGTTCTGTTGGCGCGCCGCGAGCGCACCCAGAGCGAGGTCGAGGCGTGAACGTCCCCGCCGCCTGGTACCTGGTCCTCGCCGCGCTGCTCTTCGGCGTCGGCGCCTTCGGTCTGTTGACCCGCCGCAGCGCGCTGATCATGTTCATGTGCGTCGAGCTGATGCTCAACGCCGTCAACCTAACCTTCGTGACCTTCTCCCGCACGCTGGGCGACATCGGCGGACAGGCCATTGTCTTCTTCGTCATGGTGGTGGCCGCCGCCGAGGTGACGGTGGGACTGGGCATCGTCGTGTCGGTCTTTCGACGTCGCTCGTCGACGTCCGTGGACGAACTGTCCGAGATGAAGGGCTGAGATGGCACATTTCGCGACGTTGATACTGCTCATGCCCCTCGCGGGCTTCCTCTTCGTGATGCTGAACGGCAGCCGGATGAGCGAAAAACAAGTCGGCGCCCTCGCGACCGGTGCGGTCCTCGTCAGCTTCGCCTGCTCGGTCGTGACGTTCATCTTGCTGCTGCACCAGTCGGCCCGCGAGGTGACGGTGCACCTGTTCTCGTGGATCACCGTCGGCACGCTGCACGTGCCCGCGGCGCT
>DAIOEY010000006.1:7828-15099 GCA_036745995.1 Acidimicrobiales bacterium
CCTTCGTCGGTTGGGAGGGCGTCGGCGTGTGCTCCTACTGGCTGGTCGGCTTCTACTTCGATCGTGACTCGGCCGCCTCGGCGGGCAAGAAGGCCTTCATCTACAACCGTGTCGGCGACGTCGGTCTGTTGATCGCGATGTTCCTCCTCTTCTCGCACACCGGCACGCTCACGTACCTGAGCGTCTTCGCGAAGTCCGGATCGCTGTCGCCGACGATCGCCACGCTCACCGTGCTCGCCCTGCTCTTGGCCGCGACCGGCAAGAGTGCGCAGATCCCGCTCTTCAACTGGCTGCCGGACGCGATGGAGGGCCCGACCCCGGTGTCGGCACTCATCCACGCCGCCACGATGGTGACCGCCGGGGTGTACCTGCTCTGTCGCATGGCCCCGGTCCTCGCGCTGTCGGTCCCGGGTCGCACGACGATCGCCATCGTCGGTGGCGTGACTGCCTTCGTCGCGGCGACGATCGCGACGTCCCAGAAGGACATCAAGAAGGTCCTCGCGTTCTCCACGATCTCCCAGATCGGTTACATGGTGCTCGCCGTGGGCGCCGGCGCCTACTCGGCCGCGATCTTCCTGATGATCAGCCACGCGTTCTTCAAGGCGTTGCTCTTCCTCGGTTCGGGTTCGGTGATCCACGCGCTCAACGGCGAACAGGACATGCGAAAGATGGGCGGTCTCGCCAAGTTCCTTCCGCTGACGTTCCCGACGTTCCTCATCGGGTGGCTGACGATCTCGGGGATCCCGCCGTTCGCGGGATTCTGGTCCAAGGGCGAGGTGCTCACCAACGTCTACCAGTACTCGAAGATCCTCTGGGTCCTCGGCGTACTGACCGCGATGCTGACCGCGTACTACATGAGTCGTCTGTTCGTACTCACCTTCCGTGGCACCGAGCGTTTTCGCGAGGAGACCGAGGGTCACGACCCCCACGAATCACCGTGGTTCATGACGACGCCGCTGGTCGTGCTGGCCGTGTTGTCGGTGCTCGGCGGTCTCCTCGACCTGCCGTGGGTGCACCACAATTCCCTCGCCGGATTCCTCGACCCGACGTTCGGCTTCATCCCCGCCATCGGTCACTCGAGCACGCTCGCACAGTACGGTCTCGCCGCGGTGGACGTCGTGGCCGCGATCGTGGGCCTCTTGGCGGCGTTCTCCATCTGGCGCACCACCGTGTCGTCGTCGCGTTGGGAGTCGCCGTTCCTCGAGCACGTCTGGCACTGGGATGACGTCTACGACGCGACCATCGGCCGTCCGTTGACCCGCGCTTCGCAATTCGGTGACGACGTCATCGAGCCCAAGGTCATCGACGGAGCGGTCGGCGCCGTCGCGGTCTCGGTGCGACGCAGCGGTGAGGGCCTGCGCAAGGTCCAGTCGGGCTTCGTGCGCCACTACGCGCTCGCGACGGTCCTCGGGTTGAGCGTCATCGTGGTCTATCTGGTCGCGAGGGTCATCTGATCATGCACTCATCACTCTGGCTGGCCGCGTTATTGCTGATCCCGGTGGTGGGCGCTGGCTTGTCGTCGCTCGTCGCCAAGCGTGAGGGCTGGTCCTACGCCGTCGCGGTAGGAACGGCGAGTGTCGAGATGGCCGTCACGCTCGTCGTCGTGGTGCTCTACAACAGCCACGTCGCAGGCGCGCAGACCTTCGACTTCGCCAGCCGCCACGTGCTCGCCGCGCCCTTCGGTCTCGCCTACGACGTCGCGATCGACGGCATCTCGCTCTTGATGGTGGCCCTCACGTCACTGGTCGTCCTGGTGGCGCTGCTCGGCGCGCGCGACAAGCGCCGCGAGCCGGCCTTCGTCGCGTGGTTGTTGCTGCTGACCTCGTTCACGATGGGTAGTTTCGTCAGCCACGACCTGCTCGAGTTCTTCATCTTCTTCGAACTGACGCTGGTGCCGTGTTACTTCATCATCTCCCAGTGGGGTGGAGGCGAACGGGCGAGGGCGGCGCTCAAGTTCTTCATCTACACCTTCACCGGCTCGGCCTTCCTCTTCGTCGGGACCTTGTACCTGGGCTTCGCCCACCAGCACCAGACCGGCGGCGCGTTGAGCTTCGCGTACTCGGCGCTGTCGGCGACGACGATGAGCCACGCGACCGCGGTGTGGCTGTTCTGCGCCTTCGCGATCGCGTTCGCCGTGAAGTCACCGATCTGGCCACTGCACACCTGGTCGCCACTGACCTACGCCGAGGCCCCGACGGCGGGCTCGATCGAGCTCTCGGCACTGCTCGCCAAGCTCGGCTCGTACGGACTCCTGCGCTTCGCGGTCGGACTGCTGCCGCTCGCCCTGCCCACCATGCGACCGTTGGTCCTCACCCTCGCCATCATCGGCATCCTGTACGGCTCGGCACTCGCGTGCGTGACGCCCGACCTCAAGCGGCTGGTCGCGTACTCGTCGCTCGCCCAGATGGGTTTCATCACCCTCGGTATCATCACCGGTTCGAAGATCGCCATGGTCGGCGCGGTGCTCTTGATGTTCAACCACGGGGTGATCACGGCCGGCTTCTTCCTCATCATCGGCTTCGTCGAGCGTCGTCGTGGCAGCGCCACCATTACGGACTTGAAGGGCTTGCAGGGTCCGGCGCCCGTGCTCGCCGCGCTCTTCACCGTCGTGATGCTCGCGTCGATCGGGTTGCCCGGCCTCTCGGGCTTCGTGAGCGAGTACCTCATCCTCATCGGCACCTTCGCCACCCACGTCTGGTGGGGCGTGCTCGGTATCTTCGGCGTCGTCCTCGCGGCGCTGTACCTGCTCTGGGCCTACCAGCGCGTCTTCCAGGGACGCGTCGAGGGGCCCAACGCGCAGATCACCGACGCCACGCCGGGTGAGCGTTGGGTCCTGGCGCCGATCGTCGTGCTGATCGTCGTTCTGGGCGTGTTCCCGAAGCCGGTCCTGGACCGCATCACGCCTTCGGTCCAGCAGCTCATCGAGCACGTCGCGCCGGCGGGGGTCAACAAGTGAAGTTGATCGTCCCCCAGATCCACTACCTGGCGATCCTGCCCGTTACCATCCTCTTCGCCGCGGCGCTGATCCTGTTGTTGATGACGGCGCTGCTGGGCACGAGGGTGACGACCATCGCCGCGTCGAGCGTGACCGTACTCGCGGGCGTGGCGACGTTCGCGGTGACCTTCGTCCAGTGGGCCGACGTCGCCAAGAACGGCCCGTCGACCACCATCGCGCACGCGATCGTCCTGGACGGCTTCTCGATCGTGGCGAGCGCCACCATCGCGGTGAGCCTCGTGATGGCGACGTTCGTCTCCTACGACTGGGCTCGACGCGAGGGCGTGTCGGGCGCGGAGTACCAGATACTGGCGCTCGCCTCGGCGGCTGGCGCCGTGCTGATGACCCAGGCGAACGACCTGATCGTCGTCTTCCTCGGTCTCGAGATCCTCTCCATCGGCCTCTACGTCCTCGTCGCCTTCGACCGCCACCGCGCGACGTCGTCCGAGGCGGCCCTTAAGTACTTCCTGCTCGGCAGCTTCGCGTCGGCGATCTTCATCTACGGCGCGGCGCTCGTCTACGGGGCGACCGGCTCGACCAACCTGACGTCGATCTCGTACTTCCTCGGCTCGAACGTGCTCCTGCGACCGGGTCTGCTCTACGCCGGCGGGGCACTGCTGCTGGTGGGCTTCGCCTTCAAGATCGCCGCGGTGCCCTTCCATCTCTGGTCGCCCGACGTGTACGAGGGCGCCCCGACGCCGGTCACCGGGTTCATGGCGTCGATCGTGAAGGTGGGCGCCTTCGCCGCACTGGTACGCGTGCTCATCTCCTCGCTCGGCACCCAACTCGCCACCTGGCGCCCGATCCTCTGGGTGCTGATCGTGCTCACGACCCTCGTCGGCGCGAGCCTCGCGCTGGTCCAGCGCAACGTGAAGCGGATGCTCGCGTACTCCTCGATCAACCACGCCGGCTTCATGCTGCTCGGCATCTGGGCCGGCACGATCCGCGGCACCGCCGCCACGCTCTTCTACCTGATGACCTACGCGCCGGTGGTGGTGGCGACCTTCGCGGTCGTGACCCTCGTCGGGGGACCGGGTGACGAGAACCACTCGATCGACCGCTACCGGGGTCTGGCGCGACGCCAGCCGTGGCTCGGCGGCGCGCTCGCGGTACTGCTGCTCTCCCAGCTCGGGGCACCGCTCACGACGGGCTTCTACGCGAAGTTCACCGTCCTCGCGGCGGCGGTCGATTCGGGTGCCGGCGTGCTCGCTCTGATCGCGTTGTTCGCCGCGGCGATCGCCGCGTACTTCTACCTTCGCTGGACCATGGCGCTCTACGCCGACGACGACCTCGAGGCGACGCGTGTCGTCGTCCCGCGCTCGACCGGCTTCGTGATTACCCTCGGCGTCGCGGCGACGCTCGTGTTCGGCGTGTGGCCCGGCCCGCTCGCCAGCCTGGCCCAACACGCGACGGTACTGTTCACGCCGTGAGCCGCGTGGCGATCGCCACGTGCGCGGGCGAGGACGTAGACCCCGATTCTCGCCCGTTGCTCGACGCCCTCGCGGCCCAGGACGTCGTCGGCGAACTCGCGCGATGGGATGATCCCCAGGTCGACTGGGACCGCTTCGATCTCGTCGTGATCCGCTCGACCTGGGACTACGCGCCACGACGGACGGAGTACCTCAGCTGGGCGAAGAGTGTCCGGCGTCTCGCCAATCCGTACGCGGCGGTCGCGTTCTCGAGCGACAAGCACTACCTGGGCGAACTCGCCGCGCGCGGCCACCGCGTCGTGCCGACGTTCTTCTGCGACGTCGGCGTCGCGCCGCAGTTCCCTGACGCCGACTTCGTCGTGAAACCGAGCGTGGGCGCCGGTTCCCTCGACGCCGACCGCTACGGCCGCGACGAGGTCGAGCGCGCGACGCGTCACGTCGCGGCGCTGCACGAGCGGGGCCGCGACGTGTTGATCCAGCCGTACGTCTCGTCGGTGGACGAACAGGGCGAGCGGGCGCTGATCTTCATCGACGGCGCGTTCTCGCACGCGATGACCAAGGCAGCGATGCTCAACGTCGTCGCCCTCGACCGCCACGCGCTCTATCGCCGCGAGCAGATGTCGCTCGCCGAGGCCGAACCTGACGCCGTGGCGCTCGCCGGGGCCGTGCTCGATGACGTTGGCTTCAGTGAGTTGCTCTACGCGCGCGTGGACCTGGTGCGCGTTGCTGAGGGATGGGCGATCATGGAACTCGAACTCGTCGAACCTTCCCTGTTCCTGACATACCACCGCGACGCCGCCACGGCGCTCGCCGCGGCGATCGCGCGTCGACTCACCTAGGGCGTCCCCACGCCCGACGCCTGCTTGGCCGCCTCGAGCACCTCGTCGGGGATCACGGTGCCCGGACGGTTGGACGGGTCGTTCGCGAGGAAGCGGCCGAGGACCGGGATCTCGGTGATCGATTCGGCCCGCAGCACCGCCGCGACGACCGGCACGAAGCTCTCCGCGGCGGGGTAGATGATGTAGCGCGGCAGCCACGCGGGGTCGTACTTGGCGTTAAAGGACCACAGCGACTCGATCGGCAGGATGCCCGACAGGCGCTTGAGCGCCCAGCGCTCGACCCTCGTGAACGTTCCGTCGCCGCGTTCGCCGTCGAGCACCGAACGAAAGGCGGCGAAGTTGAGACTGAGCCCGCGAGCGCCCTGGAGGCGAAGGTGTTCGATCGTCGAACAGAGCGCGTAGTCGATGAGGCCGTTGGGGTGTTCACCCGGGTCGCGGCGCATGAGGTCGAGCGAGTAACCGTTGATCGCGGGCGAGGGGACGAATTGGCACACCGCCGCGGGCTTGGCGTCGGGTCCGAGCACGACCGTGAGGAGCAGTCCCTTGTCCTTGGGGTTGAAGAGTCGGCCCAACATCATCGAGAAGCCCCGTTCGCCCTCGCCGCGGCGCAGCAGGGAGATGAGCTCGACGATGTCGTTGACGTCGCGCGGTTCGATCTCGGCCGGATCGATGAACGAGACCGTGTAACCCTTTCGCGCGAGGCGCGTGCAGGCCTGTCGCAGCCCCTTCATCTTGCCGCCCTGGAGCGAGAACGTCTGGCAGTCGACGATCGCCTCGTCGCCCAGGTAGACGTAGTGCAGTCCGGCCGTGTGATAGATCGGCAGCCAGTCCTCGCCGGCGCCCATGACGCCGATGGTCCATCCGCGCGCCTCGGCGTAGGCGCGAAACGCGCTGAAGACTTCGCTGCGTTCGGCTTCGGGTCCGATCGGATCGGGTGAGATGAGCGCCACGCCGCCGTAGACGGCGTAGGCGACGAGCGAGTCGCGAAAGAAGTAGAACTGCTTGTCGTCGCGCAGGGCGAAGTAGTCGAGCGTGCCGCGTCCGTGGCGTCGCACGATCTCGCGCGCGCGAAACTCGGCGAGTCGCCGCTCGGTACTCGTGCCCTTCTCGGACAGTCGGCGATCGACCACCGGGCGGGTCACGACGTAGAGCACCGAGACGATGAGTGACAGGCCGATGGTCAGCAACGTGGGATTGATGAAGTCGCTGACGCGGTCGGGCAATACGATCGACCCCGATCCGACCAGGCGCTCGATGCAGGCCGTCAGGACGACGCCGAACGAGGGAAGGTGGTGACGTCCGGCGGCGGCCTCGATGCCGATCGCGGCCGCGAGCACCGAGACCGTGCCGATCAGCGCGAGACGCGGCAGTGATGAGCGCACGCTCGTGCGATCGCTCGAACCCTGGAAGTGCGCACGTTGCAGGATGAGAAAGCCCACGATCACGGTCGCGATGAGCGACGAGACGACGGTGCCGCCGCGAGCGAGATGAAGCAAGATGGTCACCGCGAGCGCGATCACCGCGAGGAACCAGGCCCGCTTCTGACCTCGCCGCACGCCGCGCGCCGTCATGATCATCGCGATGCCGGCGAACGCGGTCAGCGCCGCGGCGGACTTGGCGACCCCGAGGGGAAGGATCGACAGGACCGTGTGGAGGCGGCTGCGCAGCGGTGGTGACGCGGTGACGATCACGTTGATCAGGCCGTCGAGAAAGAGCAAGCCGCCGGCCCAGCGCCGCACCGCTCGTTGACGGCGCTGGGCGTGCAGACGGTCGACCGTGACCGGGAACGGGTTGCCCGCAGGCCACGAGCCAACCGCCGACGTCGTGTGGGTGGGCGACGGCTGCACGGCGGGACCAGACACCAGTCGTTCGAGGATCGTGCCTCGCCGTCGTGGCGACTCGCCCGCGTACAGGCGGATCTGCACCGCGCTCGCGGCCTCGATCTCCACGATGCCGAGGCGTTCGACGGACGCGAACACCGGCGGAAGGCCCAGACGACCACGACGT
>DAIOEY010000006.1:15199-17918 GCA_036745995.1 Acidimicrobiales bacterium
GCCGAGGCGTTCGACGGACGCGAACACCGGCGGAAGGCCCAGACGACCACGACGTTCGACGATGACCGTGCGCGAGGGGCCGGGTGAGGCGCTCACGGCGCGATCGAGGAAGGCCAACACGGGACGCCGCGCGCCGCCGATGACCGCGCCGACGCCGCCGCGCTCGGCGACGCGCCGGGCGAACTCCAGCGCGTCGACGTCGTCGACGGTCGTGAGCACCAACGGCTCGTTGGTCACGGTCGCCTCGGTTGTGCGCACGCTTCGGTGAAAACGTCGGCGCACGATGAGTCCCGCACTCGCGACGACGATCCCCTCCAGGATCGCGATGAACAGGAGGTTGAGCACGAGGTTGCCCCAGAAGCTCTGCGCGTGGGGGGCTTGGACGCGCAGGTGATGGTGCGTGAAGTGGTTGATCACCGAGACGAGTGAGTTCCAGAGGTCGAACGTCGCCATCGCCAGTACGCCGAACCAGACCCAGCCGCCGAGGCGGCGGTAGAGCACGCGCGAGGCGACGAAGCGCGGCAGCGCCACGGGGTCCTCGAGCCGGTCGGCGTCGGCCCGGTCGCTCACGTCGGCGCGCGACACGTCCACGGCGCTCGTTCCTGCGGCGACCGCCAGATCGCGCACTCCCGTCGCGGTCGCGACCTGCAGTATCAGGTCACTGGCGAACGTGACGCCCAGTGCCGCGAGGGCGTGCTGGGCGCGCTCGTCGTCACGCAGTTGGCCGTCGTTGCTGCCGGGCAGGACGATGAAACGATGCGCGGGATTGCTCGTGTACGTCGTGATCGCCGCGAAGAGTTGTGGTACCGCCAGCAGCGTCGCCTCGACGGACTCGGCGAAATCGAGGCTCGGATCGCAGAAGAACAGATTGCCGGCGACCACCACCACGGCCGCGTCGTCGATGTCGTCGAGTAGCTCTATGAACTCTCGAACCGGGCGACTCGTCTCCTTCGACGTCGGCGACAGCGACAGATCGCTCGCCACGTAGACGTGGTGCCCATAGGGGATCGGTAGCGTTTGTCGTTCAGTCGCTCCCACGCGGTCTAGTCTCGCAGAGTTCCCCCCGGCGAGTGCCGGAGAGCCGAAACCGCTGATGACATCCGACTACGTACGAGAAAACTGGCACTGGCGTGCCGAGCCGTTGGCCTCGGGCCCGGCGGTCATCTTCGACATCGACGGCGTTCTCGCCGACGCCGCGGGACGTCAGCACTATCTGGACTGGGGCGACTGGAAGAGCTTCTTCGACGCGTGCGGCGACGACCCGATCATCGAAGAGATCGAACGGCTGCTCGAACTGCTCGACGCGTCACTGACGATCGTGCTCTTGACGGGTCGTCCGCGCCGGGTCCAGCCGCACACGCTGGCGTGGCTCGAGCGCTACGGGCTTCGCTGGGACGTGTTGATCATGCGCGAGTACGGCGATTATTCCGGCGTCGACGAGTTCAAACGCGGGGCGGTACGCGACCTCGTGGCGCACGGCTTCGACCTTCGTCTGGCGCTCGACGACGACCCCAAGAACCACGCGATGTACATCAGTGAGAACGTGCCGTGCATCTATATACACTCGGGCTATTACTTGTAAGACGACGCCGACCACGTCGTGAGTCATTTCGTTGCCACTTCCTCTCTTGACTCGAAAGGAGTTCGCGTTGACAGTGACCGACGAGCGTCGCACCATCGCACCACCGGACTTCCTCGCAGTGCGTGCGCGTCACTTCCGCCGTCTCGCCCGGCGGATCTTCCTGCGCGTCGTCGCGGCGAGACACCTCGACGGCTTCGGTACGCTCGAACTCCGCGAGCGGTGGGGACGTCGAGACGATTCTCGTGTGGTCGGCCGCGGGGAGCCGCACGCCGATCTGACCGTGCACGACGTGAACGCGTACGCGGCCCTCGTCTACGGCGGCTCGAAGGGTCTCGGCCGTAGTTACGTGAACGGTCTGTGGGACACGAGCGATATCACCAAACTCATCCGCTACCTCTTTCGAGCCACCCAGCCCTCGAGGCGTCGCCTCGACGCGCTGGCCCGACGCTGGAGGGTCCTCCTCGCGTTGCTGCAACGGTCGGGTCCGTCCAAGGATGTCGATCGTGAGAACATTCACGCGCACTATGACCTGTCGAACGAGTTCTTCGCCCTGATGCTCGACGAGACCATGGCGTACTCGTGCGCGATCTTCGTTGACGCGTCAACCACGCTGCACGAGGCCCAGGTCGAGAAGTTCGACCGGATCTGTCGCAAGTTGGAGTTGGGACCCGGCGACCACGTGATCGAGATCGGCACCGGCTGGGGCGGTTTCGCGATCCACGCCGCGAGCCGCTACGGCGCGCGCGTGACGACGACGACCATCTCGCCGAGCCAGCGGTTGGCCGCGCTCGCGCGCGTGCACGACGCGGGCCTCGAGCACCTGATCACGGTGCTCGGTGATCACTACGACGACCTCTCGGGCACCTACGACGCGCTGGTGTCGGTCGAGATGATCGAGGCGGTCAACTGGCGCCGGTACGATCAGTTCTTCGCCAAGTGCTCGTCATTGCTGAACGATCGAGGCCGCATGGTGCTCCAGGCCATCACCATCGCCGATCAGAGTTTCGACCGGGCGAAGTTGCGCGACGACTTCATCCGCGACCTGATCTTTCCGGGCGGCTGTCTGCCGAGCGTCGAGGCGATCATGGGCGCGATCACCCGTACGACGGATCTGCGCGCGGTGAGTCTCGACGACAT
>DAIOEY010000006.1:18018-31299 GCA_036745995.1 Acidimicrobiales bacterium
GCGGTGTCGACTTCCCAGCGGTAGTCACCCGAACCCGATCGGCGAAGTGCCGTCACGCGAACGTTTGACCGCATCACGACGTCACGTTCGTGGAGTTGACGGACCAGTTCCACCGGCAGCGAACCCATGCCGCCCAGCAGCGAATAGAACATCGGACCGCTCGTGCTCGTCGCGGCGCCGGGTCCGGGGTTGACCGGACCCTTGGGGCGCATCGCCTTCATCAGCGATCCACCCTGGTGCGCGGCGTCGAGCAGAGCGGGAAAGACCGATCGGGCCGAGAGTTGATCGATGCGCCCCGCCTGGATCCCGGCCACCATCGGTTCGATGAACTGATAGGCCAGTTCGTCACCGAGCTTGGTGCGCACGATCTCGCCGATCGTCGCGTCGTCACCGACGCTGAGACGCCGGGGGAACAGCTCGTCACGTCGCGCGCGCAGACGTGCCCGGCGGCTGAGACCGGGTAGTGACGCGAGTGACGCAGATGACGTCGGTACGCCGAGGGCGAGACCCGCCGGGATCTCGTTGAGCGCCCCGCGAAGCCAGAGACTGGCGCCACTGGCGGCGATCGGTTCGAGTTGTTCTTCGATACCGAGTTCACGAACGAGCTCGGTCGCCTCGGGGCGACGCGCGAGGAATCCGTCAGCGCCGAGATCGATCGTTCGTCCGGCGAAATCGGTCGTCGCGAGGACGCCACCGAATCGACTGCGCGTCTCTATCAACTCGATACGCGGCGTGTCGGCCGTCGGACCATTCGCGCCACCGGAGAGTTCCCACGCGGCCGCGAGTCCGCTGATGCCGCCGCCGACGACGACGACCGAGGGCCGCGCCACTCAGGCCGCCGCTGTTCGAATGACGTTGGCGAGTACGGCGACGAACTCGGGGTCCGCGTTGAGTGACCGGGTTCGCACGAGATTGAGTCCGACCTCGTGCGCGACGCCCATCGCCTCGACGTCGATGTCGAACAGCACCTCGAGATGATCGGCCACGAAACCAATGGGACAGGACACGACGTCACTCACGCCGTCGACGCGCTTCTGGCGCAGCACGGCCAGGATGTCGGGTCCGATCCAGGGGTCGGCGGTTCGTCCGGCGGACTGCCAGGCGACGTCCCAACGCCCGACGCCGGCGAGAGCGGCCGCGCGCTCGGCGCTGTCTCGTAATTGATCGGGGTAGGTGTCGCCGCTCGCGAGGATCTTCTCGGGCAGCGAGTGCGCCGAGAACAACACCTCGGTCGTGTCGAGCCGCTCGGCGGGGACCATGTCGAGTGCCTCGCGCACGCGGCCAGCGATGAGTTCGAGGAAGCCCGGCGCCTCCCACCACGCGCCGATGGCGCTGAAGGCGACGTCGGGTCCGAGCGCGGCGCGGGCTCGGTCCATGTACTGGTCGGTCGACATCGACGACGAGTGCGGCGCGAGCGCCACGCCGATCACCGAGGTGAAGCCGTCGCGCAGAAAGGACTCCGCGGTCGCCTCCAACAACGGTGGTTCGTACTTCGAACCGAAGCGGACGTCGAACTGTCCCGGGGCCACGTCGTCGAGCACGTCGGCGATACCGCGTACCTGGTCAGCGGTGCGATGTGCGAGGGGAGAGGTGCCGCCGATCGCGTCGTAGCGTCGTACGAGGTCGGCGAGCAGTTCGGGGGTCGGCGCGCGGCCGTGGCGAATGCGGGTGTAGTACGCCTCGACGTCGTCGCGCGTGGTGGGCGTGCCGTAGGCCATGATCAAGACGCCGATCCGGGCCGTCACACGCCGGCCCGTCCCTCGTCGTGGACCACACGAACGATCGCTTCGAGGACCGCGGGATCGGTGCCGGGCAGGACACCGTGACCGAGGTTGAAGACGTGTCCCGCCTCGCGCCCGGCTCTCGCGATGACCTCACGCGCCGCGTCGACACCGAGCTCGACACCGCCCAGGCATCGCGCGGGGTCGAGGTTGCCCTGGACGGGCTTCGCCCCGACTCGTCGGCGTCCCTCGTCGAGATCGACGTGCCAGTCAATACCTATCACCGAACTGCCCGCACTGCTCATCAGCGTCAAGAGTTCTCCCGTTCCGACGCCGAAGAGGATCGTGGGCACGTCGAGGTCGCTGATGCCTTCGAGCACGCGCTGGGTCGCGGGCAACGCGAAGCGCCGGTACTCGTCGCGCGTCAGCGAACCGGCCCATGAGTCGAACAACTGGACCGCGCGCGCGCCGTGGGCGATCTGAGCGCGCAGGAACGCCACGGTGATCGAGACGAGACGCTCGAGCAACTGGTCGAACAGTTGGGGATCGGCGTGCATCAAGCCCTTGATGACGGCGAAGTCGCGCGTCGGCGCACCTTCGACCAGGTAACTGGCCACGGTAAAGGGCGCACCCGCGAAACCAATGAGCGGGGTGTTCGCCGCGGCGAGTTGCTCGATCACCAGGTCCACCGTGGCCGTCACGTGCGCGACGTCGGCCTCGGTGAGGTCGCGAAGTCGCTCCAGGTCGTCACGGCTCGCGAAGGGCTCGGCGATGACCGGACCTCGACCCGGGACCACGTCGACGCCGAACCCGATCGCGTGGTAGGGAACGACGATGTCCGAGAAGAGGATGGCGGCGTCGACCCCGTAGCGTCGAACGGGTTGCATCGTCACTTCACACGCCAGCGCCGGATCGGCGATGGCGTCCAGAATCGAGCCGGTGCCGCGTAGCGCCCGGTACTCGGGCAGGGAGCGACCGGCTTGGCGCATGAACCAGACGGGAACGTGTTCGACACTCTGGCCGCGACAGGCCCTGAGAAATACCGGCTCCACTGCTCTCCTTCTGTTGGCCCCCAATCTAGGGGCGTTGCCCCTTTTGGTCCCGTGCCGGGTGCCCTGCGCGTTCACCTAAGATTGACAGACCCCAATCGGGGTCATCGAAAGAGGTCGCCATGGCGCACGATCGCGAGATTGCGGAGGAGCAGAAGTTCCTCGATCTCGCCCTGGACGCGTTGGACCACATGCGCTCCGAGGCGCGGTCGCTGCGCGACAGCGCGGCGGTGGCGAACATGCGCGGCGCCGGGGACCTGGTCGAGCGCGACGTCGTCATGGGAACGGCCCTGCATCGTCTCGATCAGTTGGCCATTGGTGACCAACCTCTGTTCTTTGGCCGGATCGACTACGTAGAGAACGAGTTGCGCCACGTCGACACCTACCACGTCGGGCGTCTCGCGGTCTCGGACGACGAGCTGAACCCCCTCGTGGTGGACTGGCGCGCGCCGGTCGCCGAGGCCTTCTATCGAGCCACGGGCGTCGAGTCGCTCGGACTCTCTCGACGCCGACACGTCGCCATCCGCGGCCACGCGGTGTCGGGCGTCGAGGACGAGTATTTCGCTGACGCCAACGGGGACCTTCTGTTACCCGACGACGAGGTGCGTTCGGCGACCGAAGAGGGTTTGATCGAAGGCGGACTCGCCCTTGGTGGTCCCGGTGCGTTGTTGGCCGCGCTCGGACGGTCGCGCACCGGTCGAATGGGCGACATCATCGCCACGATCCAGGGCGAGCAGGATCAGATCATCCGTACGCCACTGCCGGGCGTGTTGCTCGTCCAAGGGGGGCCGGGGACCGGCAAGACCGCGGTCGCGTTGCACCGAGCGGCGTACCTTCTCTTCACGCACCGCGCGACCCTCGAGCGCCAGGGCGTGCTCGTGGTGGGTCCCAATCCGCTGTTCTTGAACTACATCGAGAACGTCCTGCCGTCACTCGGTGAGTCGGGCGTGACATTGTCGACCATCTCAGGACTCGTCACCAACGTCGAGGTGCGCGGTCGCGACGTCGACGAGGTCGATCGTCTGAAGGGTGACCTGCGCATGGTCCAGTTCATCGCCCAGGCCCTGCGCACGCGCCAGCGTCCCCTGCGTGAGGACGTCCAAATCCCCATCGGACGCGCCATCGTGGTCTTGAAGGCGCGGTACACGAAGGAGATCGTCGAGCGCGCCCGACGCCGTCCGGGCAATCACAATCAGCGGCGTTCGGCGGTCGGACGCGAGCTGGCCAACCGACTCGCGAGCGAGTACCACGAGCGATTCGTTCGCGACGGTAGCGACGAGGGGACGGCGCTGAGCGAACTGGCCGACCTCATTCGCGCAACCCCGGAGTTCAAGGCGACGCTGCAGCGCATCTGGCCCCGCTTGTCGGGCCAGGAGTTGCTGCACGACCTCTTCGGCGCGCCGGCACTTATCCGTGCCGCGGGTCACAACCTCTTGAGCGAACAAGAATGCGCGCTGCTGTACCGGGCGCGACCCGAGTCGCTCGAGGAGACGGCGTGGACCAAGGCCGACACCGCGCTGATCGACGAAGCCCGGGTGCTGCTCGGGCCGCGCAAGCGTCCTCGTCCGGCGGTCAAGGTGAACGACACGGGGATCCTTGACGGTGTCGACCTCGACGCGTATCAGGGCGACGTGCGCGCGGCGGCGCTGCGTGAAGCCGCGCGTCTCGCGCCGAGCCAGAGCACCGCGCTCGACGAGGCCGAGTTCGTGACCTACGGACACATCGTCGTCGACGAAGCCCAGGACCTCTCGCCGATGGAGTTGCGCGTGCTTCGACGACGAGACCTCACTGGGTCGATGACCATCGTGGGGGACATGGGCCAGGCGACGACCGCCTCGTCCTCGGCGTCGTGGAACACCGTGTTAGAGGTGCTCCAGCCGCGGCGTTCGCCGGCCCGGGTGGATCTCACTGTCAGCTACCGCACGCCCGAAGAGGTACTCAACTTCGCCGCGCCGACGCTGCTCGCGGCGTCGCCCGACCTCGAACCACCTCGACCGGTGCGCAGAGCGGGAACCCAGCCCATCGTCGAGTTGACGACGCCCGCGGAGTTCTCCACGACGCTGGTGGAGGCGACCCGTCGCGAGTGCGCCGCCGTGACACCGGGTCGCGTGGCGGTCATCGTCAGTGCCGCCCGGGTCGACGAATTGGTCTCGATCCTGCGCGGCGCGGGTCTCGACGCCGTTGACCCGCGAGAGCACGAATCACGAGGGCTGAGCGCGGATTTGGTGGTCTTGGCCGCTGAGGGCGCCAACGGACTCGAGTTCGACGCGGTCGTCGTCGTCGAACCCGGCGAGATTGCCCGGCGCGGCGACGCGACCAGCAGCGTCGACACGCCGCGGGGTCTGCGCACGCTGTACGTGGCGATGACGCGTCCGACGCGACGGCTGTCCATAGTCGCCAGCGAGCCCTTGCCGGTGACCTTGACTGTGAGTCATCTCAGAGGATTGGAAGCATCGAGGTGAGCATTTCCGCTAGAAAGGTAGGCGTGAGTCAGGCGATTCCCCTCAATAGCCTGGCGAAGCCAGAGAAGATTGTTCACGATCGTCCCCCGATGCTGGCCATCGGAGTGATGATTTGGCTCGGGAGCGAGTTGATGTTCTTCTCGGGACTCTTCGCCGCCCTGTTTACCATCCGTGCCCACCTGGCCTCGTGGCCACCGAAGGGCACGCACCTCGACGTACTGCAGTCGGGCGTCTTCACGATCATCCTCGTGGCGTCATCGTTCACGATGCAGTGGGCCGTGTGGCTGATCGAGCATCGTCGTCGCGCCGAGGCACGCCGCTGGATCATCGTCACGATCATCATGGGCACGCTGTTCATCGGCAACCAGGCCTACGAGTGGACGCACCTCGTGACGCGGTGGTACACGAATTCGTACGGTTCGGTCTTCTTCATCACGACGGGTCTGCACGGACTGCACGTGTTCCTCGGACTGGTCGCGATGGGCTTCCTGCTGTTTCGCATGCGCGGAAGTCAAGGCGACCCGGGCGAGCTCGCCACGTTCCAGGGCGTGAGCTACTACTGGCACTTCGTCGACGTCGTCTGGATTGGTTTGTACTCGGCCCTCTTTCTCCTCAAGTAGTTCGAGATGACGGCGACCTTTCTCAAGCGACTCGGAGCGATGGCGTTCGTCTCGCTCTTCGGTCTCGGTCCAGTCGTCCTCTTCGTCGGCAGCGCCCACGCGTCGGGTGGTACGGCGTACAGGCAGACGCCCTATCAGACGACGCGCGCGAACTCGGGCACGCCGATCTCGGACAACGTCGTGAAGAACAGCAAGGGCGTCATCATCAGCTACGGCAACAGCGCCATCACCTACAACGCGCCGCCGTCCACGCTCGCCGCCCTCGGCAAGGCCCTCTTCTTGCAGAATTGCGCGTCGTGCCACGGCAGCGAGGCCGACGGCGTCCCCGCGAACGGCACGAACGGCGCGTTCCCGAATCTGGTCGGACTGGGACCCGCGACCATCGACTTCTGGGTCGAGTCGGGTCGCATGCCGGCCGCTGATCCGCGCTCGATCGAGGCCCCTCGTCGCCAGCCCCGGTTGAACCACGATCAAGCGCTGGCGATCGCGGCGTGGGTCAACTCGTTGTCGCCCGCGTTTCCGAGTATCCCCACCGTGAATCTGAAGAACGCGAACATCGCCGACGGTGCCGCGCTCTTCGCGCTCAACTGCGCGGCCTGTCACACCATCGAGGGCGACGGCGACGCGTTGGCGATGGGCACGTACGCGCCGTCGCTCCGACACATCCCCGCGACCCAAGTCGCCGAGGCGATCCGCACCGGTCCTGGCAACATGCCGCGATTCACCGGCAACCTCAGTGACTACCAGGTGCGCGACCTCGTCAAGTTCGTCACGACCGAGATCCAGCACCCCCAGAACGTCGGCGGATTCGGTCTGGGTGGCCTCGGACCGGTGGCCGAGGGCTTCGTGGGCCTGGCCCTGGGCGTGGGTATCCTCGCCCTGTTCGGATTCTGGATAGGAGAGCGTCAGTGAGCGAAGTGCACGAACACCGCACGCCGGTCGCCTTGAGCGGGCTCTCCGAGGACGACCCGCATCTCCAGTCGGCGGCGAAGAATCCTTTGCTCGTCGAACGGGTCATCGCGTTCAACTTCCTCCTGGGCATCGTGCTGGTCGCGGGCTTCGGTGCCGCCTACTGGGTGAACGCGGAGCCGTGGATCCTCGGCGCGACCATGGGCGGCGGCCTCTTGTTCCTCGGCGTGGGACTCGTCGCGTGGGGCAAGTACCTCATGCCCAAGGGCCCCTTCGTCGAAGAACGGCATGATCTCGCCAATACCCAGGTCGATCGCGACGCCTTCGCCGCGGCGATCGTCGAACGTGGAGGTGGCGTCATCAAGCGGCGCAAGATGCTCGGCGGACTGCTCGGCGGGGGACTGGGCATCTTCAGCGTCGTCGCGATCTTCCCCCTGCTGCGAAGCCTCGGACCGTTGCCCAAGGGCACGCTCTTTCACACCGACTGGCGCTCGGGTTCCTACGCGGTGGACCAAACGGGTCGTCGCGTCCAGGCGGGCGACCTCGCGGTGGGATCGATCATGACGGTCTTTCCCGAAGGCACCCAGGACACCGATCGAGGACAGGCGGTCGACCAGACCGTGCTGATTCGTATCTCGAACCAGAACTTCACCACCCAGAAGGGCCGTGAGACCTGGGCGCCGCTCGGTTACGTGGCCTATTCCAAGATGTGCACGCACCTCGGCTGTCCGGTGGGACTCTACGAGCAGCAGCTCCAACTGCTGGTCTGCCCGTGTCACCAGTCGATGTTCAACGTCACCAACGGCGCGATCCCCCAGTTCGGTCCGGCGCCGAGGCCGCTGCCCCAACTACCGCTCTTCATCGACCCCCAGGGCTACATTCGCGCGCAGAGCGACTTCCACGAGCCCGTCGGACCTGGATTCTGGGAGCGCTCGTGAGTAGCGACGTCGTCGACACCAAGCGCGTGAAGAAGCAGGCGCTCGGACCGTACGGCCCGGTCGGCAAGGCCCTCGGGGAACTCGACGATCGCCTCGGCGTCGCCAAGGGCGGTCGCTCGTTCCTCGACAAGATCTTCCCCGACCACTGGTCGTTCATGCTCGGCGAGATCGCGCTGTACTCGTTCGTGGTGCTCTTGGTGACCGGCG
Source organism: Acidimicrobiales bacterium (assembly GCA_036745995.1). GTDB lineage: Bacteria > Actinomycetota > Acidimicrobiia > Acidimicrobiales > RAAP-2 > RAAP-2. Next base: position 25,925 of record DAIOEY010000006.1, read on the forward strand.
TGTTCCTGAGCCTCTATTACATCCCGAGCCAGGCGATCGTGACCTACCACGGCAGCTATCTGCCCCTCGACGGTCAGCGCGTCACCCAGGCCTACGCCTCGTCGGTGGATCTTTCCTTCGCCGTGCGCGCGGGACTCTTGATGCGCCAAATGCACCATTGGGCGTGCGACATCTTCGTTGGTGCCATCGTCATCCACATGGCTCGCGTGTTCTTCACTGGTGCCTTCCGAAAGCCCCGCGAACTCAACTGGACGATCGGCGCGACGATGCTCATCCTCGCGATCGTCAACGGCTTCCTCGGTTACTCGTTGCCCGACGACCTGGTCTCGGGCACGGGCATCCGCATCGCGTACTCCATCATCCTGTCGATCCCACTCGTGGGCTCGTACCTCGGCTTCCTCGTCTTTGGGGGGAACTTCCCCGGCACCGCGATCATCCCGCGCTTCTATATCCTGCACGTGCTCATCGTGCCGGGCATCATCATCGCGCTCGTCACGTTCCACCTCATACTCCTGGTGCGCCAGAAGCACACCCAGTTCCCCGGCGAGGGAAGGACCGAGAAGAACGTCGTGGGTTCGCCCATGTTCCCGGTCTTCATGGCCAAGACGACCGGCTTCCTCTTCATCGTCGGCGGCGTCACGGCGCTGCTCGGCGCGTTCGCCCAGATCAACCCGATCTGGCAGTTCGGCCAGTACGACGCGTCGCGGATCTCCTACGCCGTCCAACCGGACTGGTACATGGGCTTCCTCGACGGGGCGCTGCGAATATGGCCGTCGTGGTCGTTCCATAGTTTCGGCTACACGATCCCCTTCGAGGTCTTCATCCCGGCGGTCATCCTGCCCGGTCTCATCTTCAACCTGGTCTTCGTCTGGCCGGCGCTCGAACGCCGTTACACGAAGGATCACGCGATTCACAACCTCCTCGACCGGCCGAGCAACCGTCCCAAGCGCACGGCGGCGGGCGTCGCGGTATTGGCGTTCCTCGGCATCCTCTTCATCGCCAGTTCGACCGACGTGATCGCGAACTTCTTCCACCTGCCCCTCAGCGCCGTGCTGTGGTCGATGCGGATACTCACCATCGTCACACCGTTCCTGGCGTACCCGATTACCTACAAGATCTGTAAAGAGCTCCAGGCGACCAAGGGCGGCGGCAAGCGAAAGACGCCCAACCAGGTCAGCCGTACGGCCGAAGGTGAGTACGTCGCCACCCCCGCCCCGGTCTACGTCGACGACCGGCACGACGAGCTGGCTCCGACCGAGGTGCCCAAGTTCATCACCGCTCCACCGCCCGAGTCGGACGACGACGGCGTGCGCATCATCGAGCGCTAGTCGCTCGTGAACCCGCCACGCCCTCGAGGCTTTCGTCGAGTGGTCCCGTACGGCCTCATCACCCTGCTCATCGTCGGTGCCACCACCGGCGTCGTGCTGACGAACCCGGCAGGCACGACCACGACGTCGAGTTCGACGACCACGACGTCCACCACCACGACGACGCCGCCCGAGCGACCCCAACCCGGCTGGACGGTGGCGAGTTCGTCGTCGCGCGGCGTCATGGTCGACTACCGCAACGTCGTCGTCGGCGCGGTGACGTTTCGCGCCCTTCGCCTGCACGCGCGCACCACGCTGCTGCGCTGGCACGTTGGCTCGATCGACCCCAACCTCTCGTCCCGGGCCCCGGTCGACGCCGGCCCCGCCATCGATTGGGCCTCTGAAGGTCTCGCCGGCGTCGTGGCGCTCTTCAACGGCGGTTTCAAGCAGTCCGCCGCGGCGGGCGGCGCCGTCGTCGACGGCCTGAGGCTCGTGCCCCTGACGCGAGGGCGCATGACCATCGGGATCGACACCGGCGGTCACTGGGCGATGGGCGTCTGGGGATCGACGACGTTTCCGCCGAAGGGTTTTCACCCCGTCAGCTATCGACAGAATCTGGGGCCACTCGTGCTGAACGGCGTGTTGACGCCGTCGGCGGCGCCCGCGCTCTGGCGCGAGTGGGGCGACCCGCTCGGTGGGAACCCGCTCGAACCGCGAACGGGTATCGGTGTCGATCGCCGCGGCAACCTCATCTACGTCGCAACCATGGGCCGCGTGCTGCAGAACCAATTGGGTCAGGCGCTGATCAGCGCGGGCGCCGTCACGGCGATGCAACTGGACATCAATCCCTACTGGCCGATCTTGGGTGCCTCGCTGCACCCGGTGCACGCCAACGGCGGCCTCTTTCCGGTTCAACTACCCCTGAGCGAGCACAGCCCGACGGTCTACGAGGGCGGTTGGCTGCGCGACTTCTTCGTCGCCATGGCCGAGCCGAACCGCTGGACCTGCAACTGGGCGAGCCGCGGTCTCTCGGGTCCTCCCGGCACCGTTCGCCCACAGCCGCTCTTCCTCGTTGGCAAGGCCTGTCGGTCCTCGACCATCACGACGACGACCAGCACCACGACGGTGACGAGCACCACGTCGAGCACGACCACGACGCAGCCGAAGTCCTAGATCCGCTCGAGGCGGCGTGCGTAGCATGGCGGATGTGACGATGACCAATGATCCCCACTGGCCCTCGGCCGCGTCACTCGTGCACGACGGCCTCGTCGCCGATCGGCGCAACGTCGGACTGCTCGGCGTCTTCACCTACACGACGTCGGTGACGGCGCGTTCGTGGCACAGCACACCCGACGCGATCCGCGAGGCGCTCGAGCGCTACTCGACGTGGTCCTACGCTGACGGGATCGACCTCGCGGAATCGATGGCCCTGGTCGACTACGGCGACGTCTTTGACCCCGACGGGGCGGAAGGTTCTGAGCGGGTCGCGACCGCCGTTTCCCACTTCGACGACGCACTGGCGATGGCGCTCGTGCTCGGAGGCGACAACGCCGCCACGTGGCACGCGCTGCGCGGCCTCGCCGGACCGGCCCTCAAGGACTGGGGACTCATCACCCTCGACGCCCACCTCGACCTTCGTGACGGTGAGTCGAACGGCTCACCGGTGCGTCAACTCCTCGAGGCCGGGCTCGACGGTCGACACGTCGTCCAGATCGGTCTCGCCGACTTCTCCAACTCTCCCTTCTACGCCGCGCGCGCCCGAGACGCGGGCATCACCGTCGTCTCTCGTGATGAGATGCGGGCTCGAGCGATCGAGGACGTTGTCCAAGGTGCGCTCGAGATCGCCGGAGCGAACCGACGCCACGTCTACGTCGACGTCGACATGGACGCGGCTGACCGGTCGGTCGTGCCCGGCTGTCCCGGCGCCGCCCCGGGCGGGCTGAGCGCCGACGAGATGCGACGATTCGTTCGCACGGTGACGGCCGACACCCGCGTGCGCGCGATGGATATCACCGAGATCGACGTCGGACGTGACAGCCACGACCAGCGAACGGTGCGACTCGCGGCGCTCTTGGTTCTCGAAGCGCTCGCCGGCGTGCGAAGGAGAAAGTGATGACCATCGAGTTAGGTATCGAGCCGCTCTCGCGCGCACAGTTGCTGGCGGTCGCTCGCGGACTCGAGCCACTGACGATCAGCGACGACGTCTTGGCCCGTCTCGAGCGCCAGCGTTCGGCCATCGACAAACTCGTCGAGGGTGGAACGCCGATCTACGGACTCTCGACCGGGTTCGGATCGCTGGCGACGACGTTCATCTCGCCCGATCAGCGTCGTGACCTGCAGCGTTCGCTCATCCGTTCCCACGCGGCGGGGGTCGGTGCGGAAGTGGAGACCGAGGTGGTGCGCGCGATGATGGTCTCGCGACTCACCAATCTCTGCAGCGGCGTGTCGGGTGTTCGCCCTTCGACGGCGATCGCCTACGCGGCACTGCTCAACGCCCAGATCGCTCCGGTCGTACACGAGTTCGGTTCGCTCGGCTGCTCGGGCGACCTCGCGCCGCTCGCGGCCGTGGCGCTGGCGCTGATGGGCGAGGGCGACGTGCGCGACGCCGGTGGCAAGCGGATGATGGCGAGCGAGGCGCTCGCCTCGGCCGGTCTCTCGCCGGTCGTGCTCGCCGAGAAGGAAGGGCTCGCGCTCATCAACGGCACCGACGGCATGTTGGGTCAACTGATCATGGCGATCGACGACAGTCTTCACCTGCTGAAGACCGCCGACCTCGCGGCGTCGTTGTCGATCCAGGCACTGCGTGGAACCGACCGGGTCTTCCTCGCCGAGATCCACGCGCTGCGTCCACACCCCGGCCAGCGCGACAGCGCCGCCAACCTGGCGATGCTGCTCGCCGACTCGCCGATCGTCGACTCGCATCTCGACGACGTCACCCAGGTCCAGGACGCCTACTCGTTGCGCTGTGCTCCCCAGGTCCACGGCGCGGCACGCGACACGCTCAGTCACGCGACGCGCGTCGCGGACGTCGAACTCGCCTCGGCGATCGACAATCCCTCGGTGCTCGCCGACGGCACACTCGTCTCCAACGGGAATTTCCACGGAGCACCCGTCGGCTACGTCATGGACTTTCTCGCGATCGCGCTCGCCGACGTTGCCTCGATGGCCGAGCGGCGCACGGACCGCCTGCTCGACGTGAGCCGCAGTTTCGGGCTTCCGCCGTTCCTCGCCCATCAGGCGGGCGTCGACTCGGGACTGATGATCGCCCAGTACTCGCAGGCGGCACTCGTCTCGGAGATGAAACGACTCGCGTCGCCCGCGAGCGTCGACTCGATCCCCTCCTCGGGCATGCAGGAGGACCACGTGTCGATGGGCTGGCACGCCGCGCGCAAGTTGCGCCGCTCCCTCGACGCCCTCGCCGACGTGCTGGCGATCGAGCTGCTCGCCGGCGCGCGGGCCCTGGCCCTGCGCGCGCCACTGCTGGCGTCACCGGTGACCCGCTCGGTGAGCGAACGGGTCAACGCCGCGAGTGGCGGACCCGGCCACGATCGCTGGCTCGCGCCCGAGATCGCCGCGGTGGGGGAGCTCGTTCGCGACGACGAGTTGCTCGACCTCGTGGGTCGCTACGTCGCACTCGCGTAGATCGTCAAAGGAGTAACCATGGAAGGTGCCCGACCGGTACGAGCAGCACGGGGCACGACGCTGTCCACGTTGGGCTGGCCCCAAGAGGCGGCGCTGCGCATGTTGGAGAACAACCTCGATCCCGAGGTCGCCGAACGACCAGACGACCTGGTCGTCTACGGCGGCACCGGGCGCGCCGCGCGCGACTGGCGCAGCTTTGACGCCCTCGTGCGCACGCTGCGCACGTTGAAGGGTGACGAGACGATGCTCGTCCAGTCCGGTCGTCCGGTCGGGGTCTTTCAAACCCACGAGTGGGCTCCTCGGGTGCTCATCGCCAACTCGAATCTCGTCCCCGACTGGGCCACGTGGCCCGAGTTTCGCCGCCTCGAGGCGCTCGGGCTCACGATGTACGGCCAGATGACGGCCGGGTCGTGGATCTACATCGGC
>DAIOEY010000007.1:0-12229 GCA_036745995.1 Acidimicrobiales bacterium
GCCGTGAACAACGTCAACGGCGAGATCAACGACGCGCTGGAGGGCTACGACGCGAACGATCAGCGTTCGGTCGATCTCGCGATGATCGACCTCGACGGCACGCCGAACAAGGGCCGTCTCGGCGCCAACGCGATTCTGGCGGTGTCGCTCGCGACCGCGAAGGCGGCCGCGATGGAGAGCGGTCTGCCGCTGTTCCAGTACATCGGCGGCGTGAACGCGCACGTGCTGCCGGTGCCGATGTTCAACGTCGTCAACGGTGGCGTGCACGCGAAGAACTCGATCGACTTCCAGGAGTTCATGGTGATGCCCATCGGCGCCGCGTCGTTCTCCGAGGCCCTGCAGTGGGGGGCCGAGACGTACCACGCCCTGAAGAACGTGTTGGCCAAACGGGGTCTCTCGACCGCGGTGGGCGACGAGGGCGGTTTCGCGCCGGACCTGCCCGACAACGAGACCGCGGTCAAGGTGCTCGTCGAGGCGATCGAATCGACCGGACGTGCGCCGGGACGCGACGTCGCGATCGCGCTCGACCCCGCGACCAGCGAGCTTTGGCGTGACGGCGCGTACCACCTCGACGGCGAAGGTCGCGAACTGACGAGCGCGGAACTGGTCGACTACTGGGCCGACCTCTCGTCTCGTTATCCAATCGTCTCGATCGAGGACGGAATGGCCGAGGACGACTGGGATGGTTGGTCGGCACTGACCCAGCGACTCGGCGAGCGTCTCCAGTTGGTGGGCGACGACATCTTCGTCACCAACTCAGAGATCCTCCAAAAGGGCATCGAGCGCAACGTCGCGAACTCGATTCTCGTGAAGTTGAATCAGATCGGCACACTCAGTGAGACGCTCGACACGGTGCGTTTGGCGAACAACAGCCGCTACAGCGCCGTGATTTCGCATCGATCGGGTGAAACCGAGGACGTGACCATCGCGGACCTCGCCGTCGCGACGAACGCCGGCCAGATAAAGACTGGCGCCCCGGCACGTTCTGACCGCGTGGCGAAGTACAATCAGTTGCTGAGACTCGAGGAACAACTCGGGGATCGAGCTCGTTTTCTAGGTGCTACGTCTTTGTCGGGGTCGGCCGGTGTCAGCTACACATAACATTCCAGTGCGTCACCAGAACCATTGGATGCTCCCGCTCGCCTTCGTGACGGCGATGGCCATCATGTTCGCGTGGTTCCCGCTCAGCACCTGGATGCACCAGCAGGCCCAGATCAACGCCACGGCGACGCAGATCATCGCCATCAAGCAGCAAGAGCAGGCCCTCAAAGTCGAGGCGAAGTCGATCTCCACGAAGTCCGCGGCCACGTTGCTCGCGCGCCAGCAGTACCAACTCGTGGCACCGGGACAGAGCCTCATTCAGGTGCTGCCCGGCGTTCAGCCGGGTAACGTCTCGGCGAGCAGTGGCGATCCCGGATTGCAGCCCCTCGTCTCACCATCGTCGGCGCCGTCGATCGTGGTGAACCCGTCGACGTCGGGTGTGAAGCACCACACGACCAGCGGTTTCCTGTCGCGCCTGGTGCGCACGCTTGAGTTCTGGCGTTGAACACCTTTCGTGACGCCTCGCCCGACGATCTCCTAGTTCTCGAGGCCCTCCTCGGTCGACCACTGGCCGGTCGCTGCGCGGTCGTCGTGCGGCGCGGCGACGGACGTCCGGTCGTTATTGAAAACGAGCCCCATCTGCGCGACGGCACGCCGATGCCCACCCTGTACTGGCTGGTTGACCGAGACCTCCACGACGCGGTCAGTCGCCTTGAGAGTGACGGCGGCGTGCACCGCTTTGAGGACCTGGTCGAACCCGGGCAGTTACAACGAACGCACGATGAATACGCGGCGCGTCGCCGCGAGGCGACGGTGCGAACGGGCGTCGTCCAGGCCCAAGGGGGAGTGGGCGGCACCCGTGTCGGTGTGAAGTGTCTGCACGCGCACCTGGCCAACTTCTTGGTCGGTGCCGAGGATCCGGTGGGTGCGCTCGTCGGCGACGCGATTGGGCTGCCACCGTTGTCGGTGCAGCACGTCCGTGACTGACCCGGTCGCCGCACTCGATTGCGGCAGCAACTCAACGCGACTCTTGATCGTGTCGGGCGACGGCACCGCCCTTCGTCGTGAGATGCGCATCACCCGACTGAGTCAGGGCGTCGACGCCTCCGGCACGCTCGTCCCCGAGGCGTTGCAACGTACCTACGACGTGCTGAGCGAGTACCGAACGTTCATGGACGCGTCGGGCGTGTCGCGCGGCCTGCTGGTGGCGACGTCGGCCGTGCGCGACGCCAAGAACGGCGCTGCGTTCCTCGACGAAGCCCGTCGACGCACGGGCGTCGAGGCGACGCTACTCAGTGGTGACCAAGAGGCGGCGTACTCCTACGCCGGGGCGACCGCTGACCTCGCTCCCGACGACCGGCCGGCCATGATCGTCGACGTCGGCGGCGGTTCGACCGAACTGGCGGTCGTGCTCGACAACGTGATGCACAGCTTTTCGATGCAATTGGGATGCGTGCGCGTGAGCGAGCGCGCGCTCGGGCGTGACGTGGTGACGCCCGCGGGCGACGCCGCGGCGCGCGAGATGATCGAGTCCGAACTCGACCGCGCGTGGGCTGGCGTCCCGGCGTTCGCGACGCTCGTGGGCCGTGTTCGACTCATCGGGCTCGCCGGCACCGTCGCGACCCTGGCCCAACTCGACGCGCGCCTCGAGGTGTACGACCGTGACGCCGTGCACCATCGTGTGCTGACCCGCTCGACGGTCAGATTCTGGCGCGACACGCTGGCTCGCGAGACACCGGAGGCTCGACTCGCCCGTCCGGGGATGGTGGCGGGGCGCGAGGACGTGCTCACGGCGGGTCTCTACGTGCTCGACGCGGTCATGGAGCGCCTCGGCGTCGATGAACTGCTGAGTTCGGAGAACGACATCCTTGACGGCATCACGTCGGCGCTGCTCGAAGCCGAATGTGCGTAGAAGCCGCGCACCTGTCACGATAGTGGGGTGAGGATTCGCCCATGGTGACCACGAGGAGTTCGATCTATTCGCCGATATCCCTGCACGGGCGTCGTGTCGTACTGCGCACACTGAGCGAACAGGACTACGAGGGCTGGTTCGACGTGCGCGATCGCAACCATGACTGGCTGCTCAAGTGGGAGCCGCGTTCGGCGCATTCGTCGCACCTACCAGAGGACCAGCGGAGTTTCGCGAGTCGTTGCGCCATTCGTGAGCGCGAACGCCAGATGGGCACCGGCTTCGGTTTCGGCATCTTCATTGACGGTCGCTTCGTCGGTGAGATCACGCTGTCGTCGATCCAGCGCGGTCCTCTGCAGTCGGCTTACATCGGTTACTGGATCGACGAGGCGGTGGCCGGACGTGGACTCATGCCCGAGGCCGTGCTCACGACGTTGCAGTACGCCTTTGAATCCTTGCGACTGCACCGCATCGAGGTGAACATCATTCCGCGCAACACGCCGTCGCGTCGCGTCGTGGAGAAGCTGGGGCTGCGATTCGAGGGGATCGCCGAGCGGTACCTCGAGATCGACGGCGCCTGGGAGGACCACGCGCGCTACGCAATGACGTCTGAGGAGTGGAGCGACCGGGCGCCCGAACTCGTGGTGAACTGGCTGCTGCCGCGCCACGAGCACAAGGACTAAACGGCCTCCAGACGTCGTCCACGAAGTTCCTGGATCGTCGCGGTGCGCAGTTTCCCGCCGAGAGCCGCCGCGACGCCCATACCGGCGGGCGCGCCGTCACGCGCCAGAACGAGCAGCGCGTTCTCGTCGCCGCGCGCGACGACGAGTCCCTGGACCCGGGCCTGACGCGCGGCGTTCGCGACGTCGGCGACGTCCACGTCGGTCATGAGTTCGACGACGGGATTCTCGTAGCGCGTGGACGTGAGCGATCGTATGTCGCGCAACATCGTGAGAGAGTCGCGTCCCATCTTCACCGACGAGCCGCGGACGTCGTCCCAGGTGACGCTGAGTGGTTCGACGGGAATCGCCAATTGACTCGCGAGGTAGAAGATCTCGGCGTCGTACGCGAAGCCGTCGATCATGCCGAGTAGGCCGAGGAGCCGCCCCGGACCGCGCTGGAACCCCTTGCATCCGCACTGGGTGTCGCGCAACGTGGTGTGCGCGTAGTGACGCACGAAGCGGTTGAAGGTGCTGCCGGCGAGGGTGCGCAGCACCGAGTCGTAGCGGATATGGCGCTCGTGCCCACGCGAACCCACGACGACCGCGACGTCGTGCAATTTCGCCACGAAATCGGGAAACTGGGCGGGGCTGATCGCCATGTCGGCGTCGGTCGCGATGACGTAGTCACCACTCGCCAGCGCGATGCCCAGTCGAACGGCGGCGCCCTTGCCCCGATTGACGGGTTGGCGAACGAAGAGGGTGTGGGGCAGGTGCCCGTAGACCTCGTGGGCGACACGCGCGGTGTCGTCGCTCGATCCGTCGTCGATGATGATGACCTCGGTCGAATCGGTGCCCATGGTCTCGAGCGTCGGGCGCAGTCGCTCGAAGCCGGTGCCGAGTCGAGCCGATTCGTTGTACGCCGGGATCACGAGAGAGGTCGTTATGGCCACGGGTTACAACCTAAAGGTTAGGGTCGGGCGGCGCCGTAGAGTCCGAACGTGAAGATCGGCGCGTAGCTCACGGTCGTGCCCGAGTGCGCGGCCGCGATGATCGTGCTCGTTCCCCACGGGCCGCTGCCGGCGTACATGACCACGTGGTCGACCAGGTTGTCGCCGTCAAGGTTGTAGTAGTAGAGCAGGTCGCCCGGTTGCAACGCCCCGAACGGGATGTGGCGCAGGGCCGGGTACTGGGACTCGGTGGTGCGCGGAATCGTGAAACCGGCCTGCGCCCACGCCCATTGGACGAGTCCCGAGCAGTCAAAACCCACACCGGGCGTCTCACCACCCCAGGAGTAGGGAACGCCGATCTGTGAGATGGCGGCGTGCAGTGCGGCCATTCCCTGGGCCGATCCGGCCGCGACGCCCGTGACGACCGGCGGCGTCGCCGCCTGGATCGCCTGGAGCACCTGGTTCGCGGCGTCCTGGCCGCCGACGGCCGAGGCTGCGGTGACGGCCTGTTCCTCGCCCGCGACGTTCTTGGACCTCGCCGCGGCGACGCCCACTTGAATCTCGTAGGTGATGATCTGGCCCTTTAGCGCTTTGGTCACGACCGCGAGCGTCGAGCGCGTGATGCTCTCGTTGCGGGCGTTCTGGGAGAGCAACGATTCCATGCGGTACGTCTGCTGTTGGGCCGCGGAGCGTTGGACCGCCACGGCCACGATGGTCCCGTCAAGGGACTTCTTCTGGGCGACGTAGGCATTCTTCAGGTCGGTGAGGTTCCCGATGACCTGGTCCTCGTAGACCTGGCGCTCGTTGCTCGCGGTCGCGTTCTGGTCGAACAGTGGGATGGACTGCGTGTCGGCGGCTCCAAAGACGTAGGCGCGAACCACCGCCCCCACGAGGGCCTTTGACGTGACCTTGATCGCGCCGCGTTTGTTCATCTCCTGGTTCTGGAGCCGATTGATCTTGGCGTTGATGTTGTTCAGCTCCACCCTGGCGGCGTCGTACTCGTTGGCGGTGATCTCGCTCGTCTTCTCCTGTTGGGACAGGACCTCGGAGAGGTGGGCGATCCGGGCCTGGGTTTGAGAGATCGTGGCCGTCCCGGCGACCGACGGTACGAGGACCGTCGTCATGACCATGGTGGCGAGCACCAGAAGGGGAGTTGATCGAGTCGTGCCCCGACGACGCACGCGAATCATGGAACCAGCCTAGTTAGCCATGGCCCGAAAACGGCGGGTTTAGAAACTGTTTACAATGCGTTACGGTTACATCGCTATAGCGCCGCGTGGGGGCGTAGCCCAATTGGCAGAGGCAGGGCGCTTAAACCGCCTCCAGTGAGGGTTCGAGTCCCTTCGCCCCTACGCGGCGATTGAACCCCTGATTCTTTAGTAGCGTGGCTCGCGTGGCTAAGAGCGCAACAGGTAAATGGGTAAGCAGGGTCGGGGCGTCGGGGGGCGGCAAGGCCTATAAGAAGACGCGGCCCGGCAACTACTACGGGATTTTGGTCGTTATCGTCATTCTCGGCCTCGTCGCGACCCTTTTCGCCCGCTACGAGTACCAGCACCCGGGGGCCGCGAAGAAGAGCACGCCACCGGCGGTCGGAACGACCTGGTACGCCAGTCTCGGCATCGAGGCGTGTGGCAAGCGCCTGCCGTACCTGAACACCGACCCGACCACGAAGGGTGGCTTCTCGGTCCTCGCCGCCAACGTCGTCAAGATCAGTCCGGTCTCGGCCGCCGACGCGGGCAGCCACGCCACGCTGTCCCAGTTCGCCGCGGAGTACCCCGGACTCATCGCGAGCACCAGCGAGCTCGCGGTGCCGACGGCGACGGGCACGTCGAATCCCGCGACCACGTTCCACAATGGTGACGCCTGTCCGGCGACTTCGAAGTACCGCGGCGTCGCGGGACAGGTGAGCTACGCCTACTGGCAGTACGGTCAGACGACGCCGACGATCACGACGGATCCGACGAAGATCAAGTTTTCGCGCTACCTTCGCGTGACCATGGCGTTCGAGCCTTCCGGCGTGAAGCCGATGCAACCTCTGCAGGCGTCGATCAACGCGGCGTCCGCGGCTGCCCTGGCAACGACCACGACGACGGTGGCGACCCCGTCGACCCTGCCCGCCACGACCACCACGGTGAAGGGCGCCACGACCACGACGACGGTCAAGAGTACGACGACGACCGTTAAGAAGACCACCACGACCACCGCCCCGGGCTGATCTTGAAGTCGATAGTCCTGGTCGGCGGGAAGGGAACGCGACTTCGGCCGCTGACCTACGAGACACCCAAGCAGATGCTGCCGCTCGTGGGCGTGCCGATGATCGAGTCGCTCTTCGAGACGCTCGCCAGTCACGGGGTAACCGACGCCGTCCTCGCCCTCGGGTACTTGCCCGACAGTTTCATCGAGGCCTATCCGAACAACGTGATCAAGGGCATCAACGTGACCTACGCCGTCGAACCCGAACCACTCGACACGTCCGGCGCGATACGATTCGCCGCGCAGTACGCCGGCATCGACGAGACGTTCCTCGTCGTCAACGGCGACGTGCTGACCGATCTCAACATCACCAAGCTCCTCGCGTTTCATCGCCAGAGCGGTGCCGAGGCCACGATTGCCCTGCATCCGGTTGATGACCCGTCGCGCTACGGCGTCGTGCCCACGACCCCCGAGGGCCGCGTTCTCGCGTTCGTCGAGAAGCCGCCCCGGGAGGAAGCACCAACGAACCTCATCAACGCGGGTACCTACGTCTTTGAGACCAGCGTGCTCGATCGCATCGCTCCCTCGGGTCCAGTCAGCGTCGAACGCGAGACCTTCCCCGACCTCGCCTCGGCGGGGACACTCTTCGCGATGCCCGACGATGCCTACTGGCTCGACACCGGCACACCCCAGACCTACCTGCGCGCGAACCTGGATATCTTGAACGGACGCGATGGCGGTCACGCGACGGGCGTCGTGAACGGATCGTGGTGCCACCCTTCGAGCAGTGTCGATCCGACCGCCACGCTGGTGAGCACGGTCGTGGACCGCAACTGCGTCGTCGGCCCGAACGTCGTCATTGAGGACTCAGTGCTGTTGCCCGGCGCGATCGTCCGAGAAGGCACCGTCATCCGTTCGTCCATCATCGGCCCCGGTGCGGTCATCGGCAGCTACTCCACGCTCGGTGCGACGTGCGTCGTCGGGGCCAACGAGCACGTGGCGGCCGGTTCGAACCTCTCGGGCGACGTCCGACTCGGCGGGGTCTAGGTCAGCGGAAGAGATCGTCGTTCGCCGAGCGAATGACGTCGTCGTGCACCGAACCTTCTCCGAAGTAGTCATCGTCGAGTCCGCGCACGAGTGCAAAAGGCGTAGCGCGCGCCTTTCCGAGTACGAGATTCGCCGCACCGGCGATTTCGTCGACGATCGCGACCTCGGTCGCCTCCAGCAGGCGCCCGTTGGCGTCCCTCGAACCGCGCAAGTCGAGTACCGGTCGGATCCCCGCCGAGCCGATCGCCACGTCGGTGACACCCTGACGCCAGACCCGTCCGAACGTGTCGGTGATCACGACGGCGACGTCGACGTCGCAGCGTCGTCGTAACTCCGCGCGGAAGCGCCGAGCGGAACGATCCGGGTCCTTGGGCAGCAGCACGGCCGTGCCCTCGTCGGTGTTGGACAGGTCGACGCCCGCGTTGGCGTTGATGAACCCGTGCCGGGTCTCGGTGATACGCAACGGTCCACGCCGACGAAGCACGCGCGTCGCCTCGCCCTCGATGAGGGCCAACTTGTGCTCTTCGGTGCCGTCGAAGTCCACGACCTGACCCTCGGACTTGGCGACTACCTTGCTGGTGACGATGACCAGGTCGTGGTGGGTCAGGGTTTCGCCCTGGGCGCTCAACGCGTCGAGCAGCACGGTGACCAGATCGTCGCCCTTACGGATCTCGCCCACGCCCAGCACTGCGCGCACGCGTAACTCGCTCACGTCGTCACTACTTTCGCGAGTCGCTCGGCGTTCTCCTCTTGGGCCATGACGGTGGTCGTCACGATCACCTTGACGCCGCGCTGGCGGATGCGTTCGGCCAGTGGGGCGTCAGACTCGTCGATCACGAAGGTGCCGATGAGGTCGCGGTAGTAATCGGCGACACCGACGCACGAGACGTCGTGACCGAGCTCTCGGAGCAAGCGATCCGCGGGCCCCTTCAGCGCGGCGCCGTTGACGATCGGCGACACCGCGAGCACGTCATCACGGCGATCCTGGAGGATCTCACGCACGCCGGGAACCTGCAGGATCGGCTCGATTGATATCAACGGGTTCGACGGAGCGATCACGATCCGAGAGGCACCGTGCAACGCGTCGAGCACCTCGCGCGTGGGACGCGCGTCGCGCGCTCCCTCGAAGCTGATCGAGCGCACCGTCACGTCGTGGTGATGTCGCACGAAATAGTCCTGGAAACTCAGTCGACCAAGTTCGGTGTCAAAGACGGTGGCGACCTCGTCGTCGGTGACCGGCAGGAGTCGGATCTTGAGTCCCCAGTGCTCGGTGATCTCTCGCGTGACGTCACTCTTGGAAGCGCCTTCGCTGAGTCGCTGACTGCGGTAGAGGTGGGTGGCGAGATCGCGGTCACCGAGGCGAAACCAGGCGGCCCCCCCGAGTGATTGGAGTTCGTCCATGACGCGCCAGGTCTCACCGCGCAGCCCCCATCCCAACTCGTCGTTGTTGAGTCCGGCCAGGGTGTACGTGATCGTGTCGAGGTCGGGGCAGATGCTGAGTCCGTGCAGGACCAGATCGTCACCGACGTTCACCACGGCGACGATCTCGCTCGGGTCGAGGACGAGACTCATCGCACGTAGTAGTCGTGCGGCGCCGACGCCTCCACTGAGAACGGTTATCACCCCCGAGACTTTAGGGGCGCTTCAGTAGCATCGGATGTTGTGAGTGATTCCTCGATCGTCCAGGGATGGCCGGGTGAGCCCAGCGCCGTGCTTTTTCGCCTGGAGGCGGGCAACGTCGACGTCGTCGCCCAGGCGGGGGATCTCGACGAGCGTCGGGCGTGGGCGTCGGTGTCAAAGATGGCGGTCGCCCTGGCGTTCGGCGTCGAGAACGACTGGAATCTTCACCAATTCAACGAGAGCGTTGGTCCGCGCGGCGCCACGATCGCGAACCTGCTCTCCCACAGCGCTGGACTCGGACTGGAAGATGGCGACCCCCAGGTCGCCATCGGCGCGAAGCGCGTCTACTCGAACTATGGCGTCGACTACGCGGTGCGAGCGATCGTGGACGAGGATGAGCCGGCGGCCTGGCTCGACGGGCGCGTCTTTCGACCGCTCGGCATGACGTCGACGCGGTTGGAGGGACGACCGTCATCGGACGTCGTCGGCCCGACGGACGACATGGTCAAACTGGCCGTGGCGTGGTTGCGTCCCGACGGCGTCGCCAAGGCCACGCGAGACCGCCAGATCACGCCGTACCTCGCCAGCCTCGACGGCATCGTGCCGGGATTCGGACGCTTCTCACCGTGCCCGTGGGGCCTCGGCCCTGAGGTGCGCGGAACCAAGCAGCACTGGATGGGGGACTGGCCACCGACGAGTTTCGGACACTTCGGTCAAAGCGGTGCGTTGATGTTGCTCAACGCCGACGAGCAGATCGGACTCGTGGCGACGAGCACCGAGCCGTTCGGGCCGTGGGCGGTATCGCTGTGGCCGAACTGGACGAGTGCGATGCGCCAGAGAGTCCTCACTTCGTGAGCAGCCCCGCGATACTGCGCGTCGGACTTGATCTCGACGGATCACTCGAGTCACTCGGCAATTCCATGACCGAACTGGCCGACGCGCTCGGCGACCTGGGCACGTGTGAACTGTTCCGCTTCCACACCCGTTCGGCCCGTCAGAACGCCGACGAGTACCCGGTAGCGCTGCGCGCCCTGTGGTCGCCGCTCTGGCGACGGAGCCTCGGGCGATCCCTCGATGGCCTGTTGCCGCCCGTGGACGTCGTGCACCTCGCCGGTGTCGCCACGCCGCCCACCAAACGCACGCCGCTCATCATCTCGGTCGACGACCTTCGTCCCTTGCGCGACGAGACGCGGATCCACCAACGGATCACGCAACTGCGTCGCGCCGTCGGGCACGGCGCCGTTCTCGCGGCGTCGAGTCGCACCGCGAGCCACGAAGTACTCGAGGTCTTGGGTATCGCACGTGAGCAGGTCGTCGTCGTCCCGCCGGCGGTGCCCACGGTGGCGCCGACGTTCGACGGGCGCGACCTCGTCGTGAACGTGACGGGACTGATCGACCGCTTCCTGTCGCTCGCCCCTGATCTCGTTCGATTCGCGCACAGCCGCGGTGGTCAGTTGGTGGCACTCACGAGTTCGCGCTCGGAGAAGCGCATTCGCACCAGCTCACTGGACGTGACGGTGCGCCCTCGCCGTGACGCGCGCGAGGCGCTCGGTCGCGCCCGGGTCGTGCTGCACATCTCGGACGGCGCGCGTTTCCCCTCGTTCGCCATAGCGGCGCTCGAAGCAGAGGTGCCCACCCTCGCGCGCGCCACGTCGATCAACCGTGAGCTGCTCGACGGAGCGGCCGCACTCGCCGAGAGCGACCAGGAGATCCTCGAGATCCTTGACGACGTGTGGGACAGCGCCTCACGTCGCGCGATCATGATCGCTGCGGGAAGGGTCCGCGCCACCGACTTCTCCCCGGCGACCGCGGCGCGGGCGTACGCGTTGCTCTACCGCGACGTCGTGCGAGGCTGGGGATCGTGACCCGCACGATCACGCTCAGCGTCGACCAGCTCTACCGGGCCCAGCCCGGCGGCATCGGAACCTACGTGCGGGGCCTGGCGTCCGGTCTCGCGTCACTTGGCGATGATTCCTTCGACGTGGTCGGACTCGCGCCGAGTGGTGCGGTACCCGCCGGCGCCGCGGCGCTCGAGATCGAGTTGGTGAAGGCACCGGTCCCGCTGCGACTACTGACGAGGCTGTGGTCCACGTGGGCCCTGGGCGTGCCGCGCCGTTCGAGCGTCGTGCACGCGACGTCGATGGCGGGTCCCTTCGGCGGCGGCGGCGCGACCGCGGTGCATTCGGTAGCGATGCACGACCTGTTGTGGCGCGACGAACCCGACGCCGCCACGAGCGCAGGCGTCCGATTCCACGAATCTCGTCTCGCGCTGCTCGCGCGGCGAGAGGACGTTCGGATCTTCACGTCGTCGCCCCCACTCGCCGACCGTCTCGTCGCCGAGGGCTTCTCACCCTCGAGACTGCACCGCGTACGTCTTGGCGTCGACGACGACGCGACGGCTCCAGCCAGTACGGGTTCGGTGGCCCAGTTCCTCGCGGCGCAGGGCGTGACTGGCCCCTTCACGTTGTACGCGGGCACGCGCGAGCCGCGAAAGAATCTCGACGTCTTGATCGCGGCACATCAATCGGCCCGGCGCGATCGCGCCGAACTCGGCCCTCTCGTCGTGGCGGGTCCGCCTGGATGGGGAGGCGTCGAGACGCACGACGCCACCGTGGTGGGCCACGTCGAGCGCTCGATGCTGAAGGGCCTGTACCGAGATGCCGCCGTCGTTGCCTACGTACCGCGAGCCGAAGGGTGGGGACTTCCGCCCGTGGAAGCGCTGTACGCGGGCGCGAGCGTTGTCGCCAGCACGACCACGCCGAGCGTCGCCGCGAACCCCGAGGTCGTGCTCGTGGACCCGCTCGACGTGA
>DAIOEY010000007.1:12329-27523 GCA_036745995.1 Acidimicrobiales bacterium
GTCGTCTTCTTTCGCCGGGCCATTGCGTATTCGGCACGTCACGCCCGCGTCCTGATCTGCGTCAGTGACTTCACGGCGCGTCAGCTCGATGAGTTGGTCCCCGATCACGCGCCGGTCGTCGTCGCGCCCCACGGGGTCGACCTCACTCGCTTCAGTCCGAACGAGGACGACGACGCGACGCGCTTCGCGGCGCACGGCTACCGCTTCGGCGTGCCGTACGTACTGTTCGTGGGAACGATTGAACCCCGAAAGGGACTCGACGTCCTCCTGGCCGCCTTCGCTCAGCTGGCCGCCAACAACCCAACGATCGAACTGTGGATCGCGGGACAACCGGGCTGGGCGGTCCAGGAGTTCGAGACGCTGCTCGCGGCGCACGGATCCGCCGCACGGATCCGCCGATTGGGCTTCGTCGATGAAGCGGTGCTGCCAGCGTTGTTGCGCCAGGCCCGGGTCGTCGCCTATCCGTCGCGAGGCGAGGGATTCGGACTGCCCGTGCTCGAGGCGTTAGCGTGTGGCGCCATGGTCGTGACCTCCAAAGACACCGTGATGGCCGAGGTCGCCGGAACGACCGCCGCCCTGGTCGGCGTCGGTGACGCCGACGCGTTAGCCGTGGCGATCGACGCCGCGATGTGCTTGGGCGACACCGATCGGACCCGCCTCTCGCGCGCCGGACGTGAACGGGCCGAGCGCTACACCTGGGACGCGTCGATGGCCCAGCACCTGGTCGCCTACGAACGAGCGAACGCCGAGCATTTATGACGAGGGCGCTGATCACCGGATCATTGGGCTTCGTCGGCAAGCATCTCGACGAGCACCTGCGTCGCAGCGGTGATGAGGTCATCGGGGTCGATCGCAACTGCGACGTGACCGATCTGGACATCGTCACTCGAACCTTCGACGAGTATCGACCCGACGTCATCTACCATCTCGCGGCCCTGACGCACGTGGGCGAGTCGTGGAACGATCCCGGGCAGTTCACCCGGGTGAACGTGCTCGGTACCGCCAACGTCTTGAAGGCCGCCCGCATGACGGTCCCGGCGTCCCTGGTGCTGCTCGTGAGCACGGCCGACGTCTACGGCGTTGTCGGCGAGGGTGACCTGCCGTTGCGCGAGAGCCATCCGCCGGTGCCCGCCAATCCCTACGCGCAGTCAAAGCGTGAAGCCGAGCAGATCGCGTTCGACGCGGTGCGCCACGAGCACCAACGAGTGATCGTGGCTCGACCGTTCAACCACATCGGACCTGGTCAGTCGGTCCAGTTCGTCGTGCCCGCGCTCGTCAGTCGACTGCTTGAGGCGAGGGCGCAGGGACGAGGGGAGATACCGGTCGGTGACCTCTCGCCGCGACGCGATTTCACCGACGTTCGTGACGTGGTGCGCGCCTACCGTCTGCTCAGCACGTTCGGTACGTCCGGCGAGATCTACAACGTGGCGTCGGGCCAAAACATCGCCATGATCGACCTCGCCGAACAACTCGTGACGCTGCTCTGCCCGGGCGTGCGTCTGGTGCCCGAGGCGTCGCTGTTTCGACCGGTGGAGATTCCCGTCATGCGCGGAAGTGCGCAGAAACTGCACGACGCCACCGGGTGGGAACCAACGATTCCGTTACGCACGTCACTCGCCGACGTCGTAAGTGACGTGCAGTCGCGCCGTAGCGTTCACTAGAAGCTGCGCGCGAAAAGGCCTTTCGGCGACCCGGCGGTCAAACACACCATTGACAGCCCAGTAGCCTCTAAGTACTGATGGAATCTCGTGCTCCGGCCGTTGTTGCCGTCGTCATTACCACCGGTCCTGGGCCTGGTCTCGAAGCCACGTTGGCTTCACTCGTTGTTCAGGATTACGCGGAACTCAGCCTGCTCGTCGTGGCGAACGGGGAGGATGAGCACGTCGCCGCGCGCGTCGCCGCGGTGGCGCCGAACGCCTTCGTGCGGGCACTCGACGAGAATCGTGGTTTCGCGGCGGCCTGCAATGAAGCCTCACTGATGGTTGAGGGTTCGGCGTTCTTCCTCTTTTGTCACGACGACGTCCGTCTCGAACCCGACACGGTCCAGCAATTGGTGGAGGCGGCATTTCGAGCGAACGCCGGCGTTGTCACCCCCAAGGTCGTGTCGTACGACGATCCCCTCGTACTGCTGCACGTCGGCCAGACGTGCGACCGGTTCGGTGTGGTCCAAGAACGCGTGCAACTCGGCGAGATCGACCACGGCCAACAAGACCTCGAGCGAGACGTCTTCGTCGCCCCCGGCGGCGTCACCCTGGTCCGTGCGGACCTCTTCGCCACAATCCGTGGATTCGACCCGTTGATTCCCGCACTCGGCGAAGACCTCGACCTCTGTTGGCGCGCGCAGGTCGCCGGTGCGCGCATCGTCATCGCGCCGTCGGCCAAGATTGCCCACCGCGAGACGATCGCGACCGGCGAGCGGCCGATCACCGCGCACGGCACGCGACGCCTGAGTCGTCAGGACCTTCAGCGGCGACACCAACTGTTGGTGGTGGCGACGGGTTGGGGACGGCGCAACACGCTGATCACGTTGAGCCAGTTACTGGTGATGGACACGATGGAGTTCGTACTGTCCCTCCTCGGACGCGACACGGACCGAGCCGGGGCGATCCTCGGTTCGTGGCGCTGGTTGTTCAACAACCGACGCCGGATCCGCGAGCGACGTCGCCAGCGCCTCGAGACGAGGGTGCTCTCGGACGCGGAACTGCGGCGACTCCAGATCGGCGGGGCCCACCGACTACAACGATTCTTCATTACGTTGCTTCGACACGGTCTGGACCGCGCGCGCGGCATCCTGCCCGAGCACGAGACCGAGGAAGTGATCGACGAAGGCGAAGCCGCCGGCGTGGGTTTCGGCGCGGCCTTTTCCGAAGATGAGGAGTTCGACGATATCCCCGAGAGCGAGGCGATCGAGCTTCGCCGTCGCCCCACGCGGTTTCTCACGAGTTTTCGCTCGCAGGCGGGCGTGGTGCTCGCGGTACTGGTGCTCTGGTTCATCGGCTCGCGCAACCTCGTCGCGATGCATCTGCCGCTCGTCGGGCGCCTGGCCCCGCTCGACTCGTGGTGGTCGACGTGGCGACACTTCTTCGCGTCGTGGTCCGCCAATGGCGTGGGCAGCGGCACGCCTGGGATGCCGGGTTACGGCGTGCTCGGCTTCGTGGGGACGTTCGTGCTGGGTCGAATGGGGATCCTGCCGCGTTTGGTGCTGATCCTCGCCGTACCAATCGGTGCCGCGGGTACGGGACGGTTGCTCCGAGGGAGGGTGTCGAATCGCGCCCGGGTCGTGGCGGCGGTCGCGTACCTGGCGATGCCCCTGGGGCTCAACATGATCGGCCAGGGACGCATCGACGTGCTCGTTGTCGTGGCGGTGCTCCCGTTCATCGTCCGACGCCTCTTCGAGATGCTCGGCGTGCCCGGTTTCGCCGTCACGTGGCCCGCGGACCCGGTGACGTTCGGTCATCGGGGATGGCGCGCCACGCGATCCGGACAGCGAATGATCGGCGTCATGTTGATCGCGCTGTGCAGCGCGATGGCGCCGGCCACCCTGGTCGTCGTCGTGCTCGTCGCCGTCGGCGTCATCGTCGCGCGGACGTTCGAACCAGAAGAGGGACAGGCCAGGATCCGGCGCTGGAGGCTGCTCGGCTCGCTGGTGTGCAGTGTCGCGCTACTGCTCCTGCCGATGACGATTGACGTCGCACTCGCGGGCCGGCGCGCGTTGGGGGTCTTCGGGCTGACGCGCGGACCCTGGTCGACACCATCGTTCGCCCAATTGCTGCGCGGGGCCGACGGCTCATTCGGCTCGACGTGGCTTGGCTGGCTGCTCCCCGGCGCGGCGTTACTGAGCATGGTCTTGTGTCGCGCGGAGCGACGCAGCATGGCCGCCAAGTTCGCGACGATCGCCACGCTGAGCCTCGTGGTCGCCACGCTCGACGCTCGACACTGGATGGGTTCGTTCGCGCCCGACCTCGACGTGATCCTGGCGCTCTACGTCCTGATGATCGCGCTGTTGATCGGTCTTGGCGTCAGCGCCCTCGAACTCGATCTGCGTCAAGCCGGTTTCGGCTGGCGCCAGATACTGGCGGGCGTCACGGTGGGCGCTCTCGGAGTGGCCACGTTGCCATTTCTCGCGAGTTTCGAAACGGGCAGATTCGACCTGCCGACGACCAGCGTCGCCGAATCGTTGAGCACGCTGGCACCCGTCAGTGCGGGCAGCTTTCGCGTGCTGTGGCTCGGTGACCCCACGGTGACCCCGATCGCGGGATGGTCCGTGGCACCCGGTCTCGAGGCGGCGACGTCGATGAACGGACTTCCGGGCGGGGCCACCTTGTTCGCGCCACCCGATTCGGGAACGACCGACGTGCTCTTGAACGCGGTCCAACTGGCGCTCCAGGGTCGTACCGTGCGACTCGGGCAACTGCTGGCCCCGGCCGGCATCTCGACGATCGTGGTGATGAATTCGTCGGCGCCCGAGCTGGCCGGCGTGCAAGCGGTGCCGTACCGCGCGGTGCCAATGAATCTGTTGACGGCGCTCGGTCGCCAGACCGATCTCTCCCTCGTTCTCCAGACCAACTCGGTCGACGTGTTCTCGAATTCGCTGTTCCACGGCCTCGTCGCCGAGTCGTCGCCCCCCAACACGACGAACTGGACGGCGCTCGCCAGCGGCACGTTCGCGAGCGCGTCGCTGAGCCCGGGGGCCACCGTCGTGTCAGGGCTCGCGCCCGCGAGCGCGTTCACCTTGAACGTCACCGGTCAGGTCGGGGGCCACCTGACGAGCCTCGCCGCAGCCCGAAGCACGCTGGACGGCTGGGCACCCGCGTACCACGTCTCGAGCACCGAGGGCGCGGTGACGGGACAACTGGTGCTGGACCGGTTCCCCTACGACGGTCTGCTCGCGACGTTGACGCTGGCCCTGTGGATGCTCGCCTGGCTCGGCTTCGGTTGGGTGCACCGACTCGAATGGCTCTTCAACGAACGCGGTCCAGAGGTGTCGACGGGACGTCACGTACGACGGGACACCGGTGAGTAGCCGGCGCCACCTGCCGCTGCTGGGCGTGCTCGCGAGCGTGCTCATCGTGACCGGTGTCGCCTCGACGCTGATCAAGCCGACGAATCCCACGGCGCTGCCGACGGGGCTCAACGTCGCGAGTAACGCCGAGTCAACGGCTCTTTACTGCACCGGCCTCACCAGCGGCTCGGGAGGTGTCGCCGGTGAGGTGACCTTCCTCAACACCGCGACGAGCACCCGGTCGATGGCGATCCAGATCGTCTCTGACACCGGACAGCGGTTCTCCACGTCGCTCGCGGTTCCCGCTCGGGGCGCCCGGTCGCTGCGTCCCGACCTCCTCGTGAAGGGAAACAGTTTTGGTCTGGCCGCGCAGGTCAACGGCGGCGGCGTCGTCGCCGAGGAGGTCACGAGCCAGCGCACCGCCGAGGTGCCGTGCGCCTCGGCGGGAGTGACGAGCTGGTACGCGAGCGGGTTTGACACGCTGGTCGGCTCGAACGCGCAACTGAGCATCTACAACCCCACGGCGACGCCCGCGGTGATGGACGTGACGACGTTTTCCTCATCGGGCTTCGGAGCGCCCGCCGCGTACCAGGGCCTGTCCGTCGCCGCGCACGCCCAGGTCGAACTCAATCTCGGCAAAGTGGTCGTCAACGCGACCAACGTCGCGGTGCGCGTGAACGTACTGCGCGGCTCGGTCGACGTCGTGGGCGTGCAGCGTTCGGGCCAGGTCGTCTCGCTCGATCCCGGAGCGACCGACACGACGACCGCGTCGTGGTTCCCACGGGTCACCACCGTGAGTCGCGCCGTCGCCCAGCTGCGCGTCGCCAACCCCGGCGCACAACCGGCGAACGTGACCGTCAACGTCAGCCTGCCTCCCTTCACCGTGACGCCGCTGACGTTGACCGTGGCGCCGTTCACGAGCGGCGTCGTCGTGCTGACGCCCAATCCGGCGATTCCCGCCCACGGTTACGCCTCGGTGTCGATGACGTCCAGTGAGCCGGTCATCGCCACACTCGCGACGGGAGCGGGTTCGGGGATCGCCCTGTCGCCCGCGTTGGTTCCCGCCAAGACGTTCCTGCTGGCGGACTTCGCGGGGCGCGGCTACGACGCCGCCACGGTCACCAACACGTCGTCGCGCACGATCGGCGTCACCTTCAGCGTCGAGGCGAAGGGAAACCTGCCCGGGCCAACCGGCACGATCCGACTCGACGCTGACACGACGAGCAGCATCCTCGGACTGTTCAGCGGGGTGACGACCTTCACGGGGACGACGCTCTTGATCACCGCCTCCAAGGCCGCGCTGCTGGTGAGCGCGACGCTGCCGACCTCACCCAAGGGCGTGACGGTGGTGTCGCCCCTATACGGCGGGTAGCGTCGGGGGCTGCCACGAAGGAGTGGCGGGCGCGACCAACGCGGGCTCGGGCTCGGGTAGCGCCTTTCGTGCGATGCCACTCAGCGCGCTGACGGTCTTGGTGCCACGCACGTGCAGCGGCTCACCGTGGGCTTCGTCGATCAGCTGCGCGGCGGTCTCGCCATCGAGGGTCTCGTGTTCGAGCAACGCGCGCGTCAGTGCCTCGAGTCCGCGACGGTGCAGCGTCAGGACTTCAATAGCCCGGGCCTCTTGTTCGCGCAGGATCCGCTCGACCTCATCGTCGATCATCTGTGACGTGTGGTCCGAGTAGTCACGCGTGTGCATGAGGTCCTCGCCGAGGAAGACCTGGTTGTTCGGACCCCAGGCCATCGGCCCGATCTCCTTGGACATGCCCCACTCGCGCACCATCCGGCGCGCGAGGTCGGTGTTGCGCTGCAGGTCGTCGGCGGCCCCGGTCGACAGGTCGCCGTAGACGAGTAGCTCGGCCACGCGGCCGCCCATGCGCATGCACAGCGAGTCCTCGAGGTGTTCGCGGGCCATGATGTGGCGGTCCTCTTCGGGCAACGTCATGGTCACGCCCAGGGCCATGCCCCGCGGAATGATCGTGATCTTGTGCAAGGGGTCGGTCTTGTCCAGCACGTAGGCGAGCAGCGCGTGGCCACTCTCGTGGAAGGCAATGCGCTCGCGTTCTTCCTCCGTGAGCACCATCGTGTCGCGCAACTGACCCATCAAGACGCGGTCGCGCGCCTGTTCGAAGTCCTCCATGCCGATGGTGGTCGAATTGCGCCGCACGGCGTGCAGCGCCGACTCGTTCACGAGGTTGGCCAGGTCCGCACCGCTCATGCCGGGTGTCCCGCGGGCCACCATCGCCAGATCGACGCCCGCGTCGAGGGGTTTATCCTTCGAGTGGACCTGGAGGATCGGCAGCCGCTCTTCGAGATCGGGCAGGGGGACGACGATCTGACGGTCGAAACGACCTGGTCGCAGCAGGGCCGGGTCCAGCACGTCGGGTCGGTTGGTCGCGGCGATGACGACGATCCCCTCGGTCGGATCGAAGCCGTCCATCTCGTTCAGCATCTGGTTCAGCGTCTGTTCGCGCTCGTCGTGGCCACCGCCGACGCCGGCGCCGCGCTTGCGGCCGATGGAGTCGATCTCGTCAATGAAGACGATGGCCGGTGACTGCTTGCGCGCGGTGTTGAACAGGTCGCGCACGCGGCTCGCGCCGACGCCGACGAACATCTCCATGAAGTCAGATCCCGAGACCGAGAAGAACGGCACGCCGGCTTCTCCGGCGACGGCACGCGCCAACATTGTCTTGCCGGTGCCCGGGGGACCGACGAGCAAGATTCCCTTGGGGATGAGCGCGCCGATGTCCTTGTAGCGTCCCGGGAATTTCAGGAACTCGACGACTTCGCTGATCTCTTGCTTGACGCCGAGGTAGCCGGCCACGTCGGCGAACGTGGTCTTGGGGCGATCCTGGTTGAACTGCTTGGCCTTGGAACGCCCGACCGACATCATGCCGTTCATCTGGCCCCGAGCCTGGCGGCCGAGGAACAACATGAAGCCGACGAAGATAAGGATCCAGATCAGGTACGGCAGGAACGCCGCCAAACTCGAGGGGTTCGCGAACGTCACGTTGACGTTGTGGCTCTGCAGCGTGCCGATCTCGGTGGTGAGCGCGGGGGCCGGTCCGTTCGCGGTGTAGTTCGTCCCGTTGGTCAACTGGCCGCTGATGACCCCACTGGTATTGCTGATGCTGGCCGAGAGGACTTTGCCCTTGGTGACGTCGTGGATGAGCGTCGCGTACGTCAACGTCTTGACGGTCTTGGTCTGAAAGAGGGTGTTGATGAAGAAGATGCCCAGTACGAAGGCGACGATGGCGACGGTGATGTACCGGCGCCGCGACTCGGGCGCCATTGGTTTCTCCGCGTTCGGCAGATACTTCTTTAGTCCGGGCTTGTCGTCGGGTTGCATACTCACCCTCTCTAATCTAGGGGCCAACCGTAAAAGTGACACCTCGCCCCTGTGCAAAACTCCTCACTTGTTAGCGTTGAGCCTTGTGAGTTCCCAACTGGCCTCGGAGTCCGAATCGCGACCGAGGTCGGGGGCGATTGTCCTGGGATGTCTTCTGGGATTCCTCGGCGGCGAGATCGCCGCGACGGTGCTCGTCGTGTGGGGCGCGCAGCTCACGCACTATCCCGGTGGGCTGCAAGCGCTGACCAAGGCGAGTTCGCCACCGTGGTGGTCCAACGTGCTCAGTCTGGCTGGCCTCTGGCTCGGTTTTGCGAGCGCCATCTACTTCGCGTCAACGCGCGGGCACCTGGCCGCACTGCCAGGTCAATGGCGCGCGCGCGCGAGTGACGCGTGGTTCGTGCTGCTGGGAGCGGCGTGCCAGGGCGTCGTCGCGATCATGTACTACCCCTTCCACCTCAAGAGCCTCAACCGCCCGGTCAACCATCTGTTCGGTGGAACCCGCGGTCTCACGTTCGTGGTGCTCGGCGTTCTCACGACGCTCGTCGCACCGCTCGTCGAAGAGTGGTTCTTTCGCGGCGTCCTCTTTCGCGCGCTGCTGGTGGGGCTCGGACGTGCCGTGCCCAAGATCGCGACCGTGGCGGCCATTCTCATAAGCGCGTGTCTCTTCGCTCTCGCCCACGGTGAGCCGCTGCAGTTCGCGGGTCTCGCGTTCGTGGGCGTGGTCCTCGCCGTGGTGCTCTATCGCACCCAGCGACTGCTGCCGTCGGTGATCACCCACGTCTCGTTCAACGCGGTGGCGTTGGGCGCACTGATGATGCAACGAGCGGGTCACTGATGGGGCGACGTCTCAGCGGGTTCTTCACGCCGATTCGTCTGATCGAGGTGGCCGGCGTGTTGACGGTGATCCTCGTCACGATCCTGCAGCTGCATCCCTCGCTGCTGTTCTCATCGACGACGATCACCGGTGGCGACACGGGGTCGCACCTGGCGATGCCGGCGTACCTGCGCACGCAGGGCAACCTCTTCAACCTGACGCCGTGGTATCCGGGCTGGTTCGCCGGCATGCCGGCCTACACGTACTACTTCGTCCTGCCCGACGTCCTGGCGGTGCTCGCGAGCTACGTCATCAACTTCGCGGTCGCCTTCAAACTGGCGACCATACTCGGATCGGTCCTGATGCCCATCATGGCGTACTGCATGGGCCGACTCTTTCGCGCGCCCCGACCCGTGCCGCTGGCCCTCGCGATGGCGACGCTGCCGTTCCTCTTTGACGCCTCGTTCACCATCGACGGCGGGAATCTCTTTTCGACGATGGCCGGCGAGTACGCCTTTTCCTTGTCGCTGGCCCTCTGTCTTCTCACCATTGGATTGTTCGCGCGCGGCGTTCGCACCGGACACGGCTACTGGGCCGCCGCGCTCGCACTGAGTGCGACACTGGCGTCGCACGTGCTGCCCTGGTTCTTCGCGATCGCCGCCGTGGGCGTACTCGTGGTCTTTGAGTTGCTCCAACGCCGAGGAATCGGCGATCCGCGCGAGGAGCGGGTCGCGGGCGACTACGCCCGGCCGCTGCGCTTCGCGTTGGGGGCGGGACTGTTGTCGGGAGGACTGTCGGCGTGGTGGCTCCTCTCCTTCGTGGACACCCAGAACCTCACGAATTCCATGGGCTACACCAACGTGGACGTCAGCTCGCTGCACGCGGTCTTCTCGATGCTGGGTTGGTACAACGACAAGGGTGGCGCGGCGGGCGACCGCTGGGTGATCGTGCTCGCCGTCATTGCGTTGGTGGTCGCCTTCTGGGTGCGCGACCGGCTCGGCATGGTCCTCGTCACGCTGTCGGGTCTGTCGCTCCTCGCGTTCGTGCTCGATCCCCAGAGCGTCATCTGGAATCAACGTCTGGTTCCCTTCTGGTTCATCTCGATCCACCTGAGTGCCGGGTGGCTCTTCGGCTACACCTTGGCGCGATGGAGCACGCGGGCCAAGCGCCGCCGACCGTGGCTCGTGACCTACGTCGACGAGGAGTTCGGTGGTTACGAGCGCGAGTACGTCGCGGCCGAGCACGAGCCGCCCGCGGTGCACGAGTTGGTGGTCGACGACGTGGACCTCGACGACGCCGACGCGCGCGAGACGAGTCGGACGGTGCGCGCGACCGTCGCCATCATCGTGATCGGCCTCCTGTCGACGGTGCCGGGTCTCATCGCACCCGTGGCGTCGGCGATGAACCTCAACACGAGCGGCAATCAGGTCGCCAGCTGGGCCGGCCTCAACTACGCGGGTTATCAGCAGCAGCCGGCGTGGCCCGAGTACCACGACCTCATGACGACGATGGCGCGCGTCGCGCACCGCTACGGCTGCGGTCGAGCGATGTGGGAGTACAACATCAGCGAGCAACGGTTCGGTACACCGATGGCGCTGATGTTGCTGCCGTACTGGACCAACAACTGCGTGGACTCGATGGAGGGCCTCTTCTTCGAGTCCTCGGCGACGACGCCGTACCACTTTCTGGATCAGGCCGAGTTGAGCGTGGGTCCGAGTGATCCCCAGCTCGGTCTCCAGTACGGTCAATTGAACGTCACTGAAGGGGTCGAACACCTGCAGATGCTGGGCGTCAAGTACTACATCGCCTTTTCACCCGCGATCATTCGCCAAGCCAACCGCGATTCCCGGTTGCGTCTCATCGCTTCCACCAAGTCATGGGCGTCGCCGGGCGTGCGGTGGCGGATCTACCTCATCAAGAACAGCCCGCTCGTCGTGCCTCTCTCCACCGTGCCCAACGTCGTGTCGGCGATCTCGAGTCGGGTGGGCTGGTTGACGGCCAACCAGACGTGGTGGCTGCACCCATCACTCTGGAAGGTGCTCGGCGCTGAATCAGGCCCGGCGTCGTGGCCGCGCGCGGCGTCGATCCAACGGATGCACGTCCAGAGCATCGCGGGCGTCACGAAAGTGAGCGCCGTCAAGGTCGGCACACAGACGCTCTCCTTCCACGTCAGCCGCGTCGGGGAACCGGTGTTGGTGAAGATCTCGTACTTCCCGCGCTGGAAGGCCACCGGTGCCGCGGGCCCGTACCGGGTGAGTCCCAACCTGATGGTCGTCGTGCCGACGTCGAAGGACGTGTCACTCATCTACGCGAGCACGCCGGCGCTGTTCTGGGGCAACGTCCTGAGTGACGTGACGGTGCTGGCCGGACTGATAGTGCTGTGGCTCGCGCTCAAGAGGCGCAAAATCTGGCGCAGGTAGAGTGGATGGTCGTGGACACCTCTGACATCTTCAAGGCCTACGACGTTCGAGGAACCTACCCCGACCAGATCGACGAGCGCCTGGCGCGAGCGGTCGGGTCGGCGTTCGCCACGTTCGTCAAGACGCCGCGTGTGGTCGTGGCGCGTGACATGCGCCCGTCGGGCCCGTCGCTCGTGGGGGCCTTTAGCGAAGGCGTGCGCGCCGTGGGCGTCGAGGTGCTCGACATGGGTCTCGCGTCGACGGACTTCCTCTACTTCGCCGCGGGTCATCTCGATACTCCCGGTGCCATGTTCACCGCTTCGCACAATCCCGCCCGGTACAACGGCATCAAACTGTGTCTCGCCGGCGCCAAGCCCATCGGTGTCGACACCGGGCTCAGTGAGATCGAGGCGATGACCAACACCTTCTACGACACGCCCGCCACGGGAGCGCTGGCGGCGATCGAGGGCGTCGACCTCACCGCGCAGTGGGTCGCTCACGTGCATTCGTTCGTCGACGTGTCGGCGCTGCGCCCACTCAAGATCGTCGCGGACACCGCGAACGGGATGGGCGGTTTCATCGTCCCGAAGATCTTCGCCGGATTGCCCTTCGACGTCGAGATCCTGTACGAAGAGCTCGACGGGACGTTTCCGAACCATCCGGCCGACCCGCTCAACCCCGCCAACCTCGTGGACCTGCAGCGCCGGGTGCTCGAGGTCGGTGCCGACATCGGTCTCGCCTTTGACGGTGACGCCGACCGGGTGTTCCTGATCGACGAGAAGGCCCAGCCCATCAGCGGTTCGACCACCACGGCGATCGTCGCCGCCTCGATGCTCGACCGAAATCCGGGCGCGACGGTGCTCTACAACCTCATCTGTTCCAAGGCCGTGCCCGAGGTCATCGCCGAACACGGCGGCATCGGGGTGCGCACCAGGGTTGGACACAGTTACATCAAGCAGGTCATGGCCGACAGCGGGGCGATCTTCGGCGGAGAACACTCGGGGCACTACTACTACCGAAACAACTTCTGCGCCGACTCGGGCATCATCACCGCGATGGTCGTACTCGAACTCCTCTGTCGGGCGTCGGTGGGACTGTCGAGTCTCGTGCAACCCTTCGTGCGCTACGCGGCGTCGGGTGAGATCAACACCGAGGTCGCGAGTCCGGCCGCGACGGTCGCTCGGATCACGGCCCACCTGAAGCAACGCGGCGTCGACGTCGACGAACTCGACGGACTGAGCGCGGAATTCGATTCGTGGCGGTTCAACCTGCGTCCGTCGAACACCGAGCCGCTGCTGCGACTGAACGTGGAGGCGCTCGACGCCGAAGAGTGCGAACTGCACACCAACGAAGTACTCGCGATGATCAAGGAGGCGTAGCACCGTGGCGCTCGATGATTTTCTCCTCGACCTGCTCGAGGACCCGGTCGATCACGGACCGCTGCTCTACGTCGAACACCAGAACGTGCTCTACAACCCGAGGCGCCGCCTCGCCTACGAGGTCCGCGGTTCGATTCCGGTGCTGCTACCCGACGAGACGCGAGCGGTCAGCGACGAGGAGCACGAAGCGCTGACCCACGACCCCACGGCACGTTCGACCGGTCCGGCGAACTAGCGACGCTCGTCGCAGGTTCAGTCGAGTCGCTCGACGATCATGGCCATGCCCTGGCCGCCACCCACGCACATCGATTCCATGCCGAACCGCTTGCCAGCGTCTTCGAGCGAGTTGAGCAGCGTCGTCATGATGCGCGCGCCGGTCATCCCGAAGGGGTGACCCAGCGCGATCGCGCCGCCACGGATGTTCAACTTGTCCAGCGTGATCCCGAGGTGCTTGGCGCTCGGCAGGACCTGGGCGGCGAAGGCCTCGTTGATCTCCACGAGATCGATGTCGTCGATGGTCATTCCGGCTCGATGAAGCGCTTGGCGACAGGCTTCGATCGGCCCGAGTCCCATGATCTCGGGGTTGAGTCCACTCACGCCGCTCGCGATGATGCGCGCCAGTGGCTTGATGCCCAACTCCTTCGCGCGCGTGTCACTCATGACGATGACCGCGGCGGCGCCGTCGTTGAGGGGACACGCGTTGCCCGCAGTGATGGTGCCGCCTTGGCGGAACACCGGCTGCAGGCTCGCCAACTTCTCTAACGTCGTGCCGGCACGCGGGCCATCGTCCTTGGTCATGACGGTGCCGTCGGGCAGCGTGACCGGAATGATCTCGCGCTCGAAGAAACCGTTCGCCTGGCTCGCGACCGCGAGCTCCTGACTGCGCAGCGCGTACTCGTCCATCTCCTCGCGCGAGACGTGCTCGAACTCGGCGACGTTCTCGGCGGTCTGGCCCATGGCGATGTAGATGTCGGGCAGACCCGGCGCCGGGGTCCACGGGTCGGTGACCTTCTCCGAACGCGTCGCCGTTCGCGCCAAGGCGTCGGCGAACAGGGGGTTCATCGCCTTACCGCTGTCCGACGCCCCTGAACCGAAGCGTGAGACGGTCTCGACGCCGGCGGCGATGAACACGTCGCCTTCGCCCGCGCGGATCGCGTGCGCCGCCATTCGAATCGTCTGCAGTGACGACGAGCAGTAACGGTTCACCGTCACGCCGGGCACGTCGTCGAGTCCCGCGAGCACGGCGATGACGCGCGCCACGTTAAAGCCCGATTCACCCGCGGGCTGTCCGCAACCCACCATGAGGTCCTCGACCATGTGCGGGTCCAACTGAGGAACCTTCTCCAGCACCTCACGCACGACGTGGGCCGCGAGGTCATCGGGACGCACGTCCACGAGTGAACCCTTGAAGGCTCTTCCGATCGGGGAGCGTCCGGTAGCGACGATGACGGCTTCGGGCATGTGTTCCTCCTTGGGGTTACTGCAGGGTAACTCTGGCGAGCATAGTAAGCAGCGGCGTGACGGCGCGTCAGTCGAGGGTGAGCGGGCCCTCGTCGTCAAAGCCCTGACGCACGCCCTGGCCGGCGCGATCGCGAAGTTGTTGTGGATCGAACAACATCCAGTAGGCGTTTCTCGCGTGCTTGCGCGAACGGTTCTCGAAGACCGATGCCAGCACCGCGGGATCGTCGGACTCGTCCTCGTGCACGAAGACCTCGAGGATCGGCGTCGACGTCAGCAGCTGCGCCATCATGATGCCCTGGGCCGCCTCGTGCGCGCACTGCTTGTCGACGGGCGCCTTGCCGGGCATGCCGAGCGCGACGACGATCGAGCAACCGTCGCGTTCAATGAGGTTTTTCGCGGCGACCGCGAGATCCTTGAACCCCGGAACCGTGGTCGCGACCACGCTGAAGGTTTCGCCGTAGCCGGGACACTCGGAAAGTTCGCTCAGCGCCGCCGCGCCCATGTCGTAGCGGGCGAACATCGTGTCGACGACACCGATCTTCACCCTCTTGGGGGACTTGTTCTTCTTGGACATGAGGCTCCGATCGCTACGAGCCCAGTGTAGAGAGAGCCCGCCCGACGGCGATTCGGGAGCATTTTCGTGCAGCGTAGAGTGGCTCGGAGAGGGAAGGTGGCCATGGCCTGGGACTTTGCGACGGAACCGGAGTTTGAAGAGAAGCTGGTGTGGATGCGCCAGTTCGTGCGCGAGGAGATCTTTCCGATAGAGACCCTCGATCTCTCCCACGACCACATG
>DAIOEY010000008.1:0-25241 GCA_036745995.1 Acidimicrobiales bacterium
AGTGCGCTGAGTCGCTCGCCCAGAGCGTCGACGTTGAAGTGCGCGCGGGCGATGTCGAGGTTGCGCTCCAGGCGCGCGCGGTCGGGACTCTTCAGGAACGCGGCGATGCGCGCAACGTCCTCGAGGTCGAAGAACGTGAAGCCGAAGCGCATGATCTCGCGCGCGACGGGGTAGGGATAGAGCGCCAGGGGCCGGCGGTGGGTGACCGATTCGAGCACCGGGTTGCCGAATCCCTCCCACGTCGAGGGCATCACCACGAGGTCGCAGGCGGCGTAGGCGTCGTGCACCGTCAACTCTGGATTCAGACCTCGTCGCACGTCGACGGTGCTCGTCGCGAGCAGCGTCTCGAGAGTCTCCTCGTAGCCGTCCTCGCTCGGACCGAGTATCCACAGCACCGCGTCCAGCGCGTGCGCGAGGCGTAGCGCACCGGCGATGTTCTTGCGCTCGAGCGCGCGTGAGGCGAGCAACAGGACGTACTGATCGTCGACACCGAGTTCGTCGCGCGCGCGGGCCCTCCGACCGCGCGGGGGATCGCAGTCAAAGGAGTTCCTCATGGTGACCGCCTCGATACCGCGCTCTCGTAGATCTTCGCGCGAGAGGTCGTTGATCGTGACGTGGTACCAACCTGGCGCGTCGCGCGGACCGTCCAGATGAGCGAGGTGTTCGCGCTGCCAGGCGAGGTCGTGGTGGCGAAAGATCACTCGACGTCCCTCGAGCACCGAGTAGAGCACGTCGCGCGCGGCGACGTTGAGCGGCAGCGACGCCACGTTCTCGACGATGACCAAATCAACACCCTCGAACACTTTGGTGAGCTCAGTGAACGTCGGCGGCGAGGTCGCTCCCATGGCCAGACCCGGGATCACGACGTCGACGGGTCCTTCGCCGGCGACCTCAATGACCTCGTGTCCGAGCGAGAGAAGTGCGTCTTTCCACTTCTGCGCCTCGATGGAGACCCCGTCGTTGCCGCCGAGTCGGAAACTGACGAATGCGATTCTTGCCACCGATGAAGGCTATCCGTCGCCCCTCGTCCTTAATTGGCCCAGTAGTAGAGTTGTCGCGAGTGCTCGCACCGCGCTGGCGCTCTTCGTGGAGGATGCAGTGGCCAAGCGCGCTCTGATAACCGGCATCACTGGTCAGGACGGCTCATACCTCGCTGAACTGCTGCTCGGCGAAGGCTACGAAGTGGTGGGCGTGATGCGCCGCAGCTCGACGGTCAACATCGAGCGCATCAGCCACATCCAAGACCGACTGACGCTCGTGTCGGGCGACCTGATGGATGAGGTCTCGCTCATCAACGTGTTGCGGGACCACCGTCCTAGCGAGGTCTACAACCTGGCCGCCCAGACGTTCGTGCAGACGTCGTGGGCCCAACCGGTGCTGACGGGCGAGACGACGGCCCTCGGCGTGACGCGCATCCTCGACGCGATTCGCCTCATCGATCCCGAGATCCGTTTCTATCAGGCCAGTTCGTCCGAGATGTTCGGTCACGTTCGTGCTGTTCCCCAGAACGAGAACACTCCGTTCTACCCGCGCAGCCCCTACGGCGTCGCCAAGGTCTACGGTCACTGGATAACGGTGAACTACCGCGAGAGCTACAACCTGTTCGCCGCCAGCGGCATCCTGTTCAATCACGAGTCGCCGCGGCGCGGCCTCGAGTTCGTGACGCGCAAGGTCACCAACGGTGTGGCGCGCATCAAGAATGGTCTCGACACCGAGCTTCGCCTCGGAAACCTCGAAGCCCAGCGTGACTGGGGCTACGCGGCCGACTACGTACGAGCCATGTGGGCCATGCTCCAGCTTGACGCTCCCGACGACTTCGTCATCGCGACGGGAGAGACGCACTCGGTTCGCCAACTCTGCGAGGCGGCGTTCAACGTCGTCGGGTTGAACTACGAGGACTACGTCGTCGTCGACCCGAGATTCATCCGACCCGCCGAAGTCGACATGCTCGTCGGCGATCCCTCGAAGGCGCATCAGGTGCTGGGCTGGAAGTGTGAAGTCGACTTCTACGGTCTCGTCGAGATGATGGTCGCGGCGGACATGCAAGCCCTGCAGCGATAGCTCGCGCGTATGGCGAACGGCGACGCTCCCGTTGCTGCCCTGAACGACGCGGTCGTGCTCGTCGGTGGCTTCCCTCTGTTAAGCGGCGTTACGCTCGAGCTGCACGCTGGATCGCTGACGGTCGTCACCGGCGCCAACGGCGCCGGAAAGACGAGCCTCCTGCGCCTCCTCGCCGGTCTCGTGGCCCTGTCATCGGGGAGCGCCACTGTCGCGGGCGTCGACCTCGCGACGGGTGACCTTCGACTACTTCGACGTCGTGTCGGATGGCTCGGTCACGAGGGATCCTTCTACGACGATCTCAGCGTGCGAGAGAACCTGCTCTTCGCCGCACGCACGCTGGAGCGACCGACCGGAGACGTCGAGTCGGTCGTGGCGCGCGTGGGACTGTCGTCTCGGATCGACACGACGTCGCGCCAGCTGAGCGCCGGACAGCGTCGTCGACTAGGGCTCGCGTGGTTGCTGCTACGCCGGCCCCAGCTCTGGTTGCTCGACGAACCCTACGCCTCGCTCGACGACGAGGGTCGAACGTTCTTTGACGCTTTGCTCGGCGACGTCGTCGCGGGCGGCGCGACGGTCGTCGTGAGCGCCCACGACCCGTTGCGCAGCGCGGCGCTGGACCCTCGTACGCTCACCATGGCCGGGGGTCGGATCGTGGGCGGCGCGACGTGATCCGCACCGCGCTGCTCGTCGCCGCGAAGGACCTGCGCATCGAACTGCGCAGTCGGGTGCTGCTGTGGCAGGTCGTACCGTTCGGCGTGATGGCACTGCTGCTGAGCGGGCTCGCGCTCGGACCGGCCAGCGCGGGCCACTCGAACGCCGGTCCGGGACTGTTCTATCTGGTCAACCTGCTGGTCGCACTCTTGATGATCAACCGCAGTCAGGCCGTCGAGCGCACGCCGGGCACGAGGGCGTCGATCGCCACGCTCGGGCTGGACCCCGCCGGTGTCTTTCTCGGCAAGTCCCTGGCCCTCGCGGTCGAGTTATGGATCAGTGGTCTCGTCCTGCTCGCCGGGGCTGTGCTCTTTCTCCATACGGCCCTCCACGGGGCCGTGGTGGCCCTTCCCAGCATCGTCCTGGTACTGGCTGGCCTCGCGTGCGCCGGCACGCTGTACGGCGCATTGACGGTCGGCGACGCAGCGACGGCCACGCTCTTGCCGGTGCTCGCCCTGCCGGCGTTCGCGCCGCTCCTGATCGCCGGCGAGCGATCGTTCAGTGCCGCGCTGCACGGCGGGGGGCTCTGGGAATGGTGGGTGATCATCGTCGTGGCGCTGGTGGCGTATCTCGCGGCCGGGATTCTCCTTTACGGTGTGTTGGAGGAATCGTGATGAAACTGCTCTCCCAACGGCTGCTCGGACCCGTGACGCTCGTGGCCCTCGCGCTCACGGCTTGGCTCGGACTCGTCGTGACACCGCCGGACAAGATTCAGGGCGACCTCGCCCGACTCGTCTACGTCCACCCGGCGATCGCCTGGGTGGCGCTCTACCTCTCGTTCGGCACCGCCGCGATCGCCAGCGCGCTGTACCTCTGGTCGCGCACGCGCTCAATGGTGGTCGACCGTGTCGCGCACTGCGCCATGGAGGTGAGCCTCGTCTTCATCGTCCTGACGTTGATCACCGGCTCGATCTGGGGTCGGCCCACCTGGGGGGTCTGGTGGGCCTGGGACGCGCGGCTTACCTCGACCGCGATCCTCGGCGTCCTGGCCCTCGGGTACCTCGCGTTACGGCGCGCCAATGACGATCCGGCACTGCGCGCTCGCCGCAGCGCCGTCTTCGCCATCCTGTCGGCGATCAACGTGCCGATCATCCACTTCTCGGTGCAGTGGTGGAAGACGCTCCACCAGGGCGCGACGGTCTTCACGGCGAACCGGACCTTGAAGATTCACGGCATCATGGCCTGGACGTTGCTGCTCAGCTTCGTCGCCTTCACGATGCTGTACTTCTGGCTGCTGCGTGCGCGCTACCGACTCGAGGCGCGTCGCGAACGCGCCGTGAGCCGGTCCGTCACCGAGGCGCTCGAGCAGCGACGACGCGAGGGAGCCTTCTAGTGGGCTACGTCGGTGCCGGGTACGGGTTCGCCTTTGGGGGGCTGGCGCTCTACGCGCTGTCGATCTGGTGGCGGGGACGTCGTGACGAGCACTGAACAGCACCTCGATCTCACCCCGGTCGAACCGCCTTCCTCACCGAGTCGCAGCAGACGACGATCGATCCTGGTACTGGTGGTGCTCGCCGTCGCGATCGCGGCGCTCCTTAGCCAGGGGCTGCTGCACTCACTCGACTACTTCAAGACCGTCGACGAGGTCTTCGCGAACCGCGGCGCCGTCGGCACGTCGGTGATCCGGCTCGAGGGCGTCGTGAAGCCCCACACCATCACGCGCACGTCCGCCGGCGCGTCCTTCGTCCTCACGGGCAGTGGCGACCACGAGGTGAGCGTCGTCGCCCACGGCACGCCGCCGCAGCTCTTCCAGGCCAACGTCCCGGTCGTCGTGGTGGGTCATTTCACGAGCGCGACGTCGGACGTCTTTGACGGCACGCAGATCCTCGTCAAGCACACCGCGTCCTACATCGCCCAGCACCCGACCCGGGTGAAGGCGCCCAACGGCACGACGCGATGACGCTGACCTGGCTCGGGCGCGTCGCGCTCTACGTGGCCTTCGTCGGCGCGCTCGGGGGCATCGTCGATCAGTTGGTCGCCCTGCGCCGGCACCGTTCGTCGCACGCTCGTTGGTGGGCGGGACTGGCGCTGCTCGGCGTTCTCGGCGCGATCGGCGTCATGCAGTTCGCCTTGATCACCCACAACTTCTCGCTCGCCTACGTGGCGCAGAACAACGCGACCTTCACGCCGCTGCTCTATTCGATCACGGGCATGTGGTCGGCACTCGAGGGATCGCTGTTGCTCTGGGCGCTGTTACTCGCGGGCGTGACCCTCGGGGTCGTCCTCTACTACCGGCGCGACGGCGCCGACGCGGTCGTGGGCTGGGCGACCACCGTGATGTTCTTCGTGGGCGCATTCTTCACCTTCTTGATGATGGGACCGGCCGACCCCTTCGTGCACAACACGGCGCGGGTGCTCCAGGGTGCGGGGCCCAACGCGCTGCTCCAGGACAATCCGCTCGTCGCCATGCATCCGCCGTTGCTCTACGCCGGATTCGTGGGTTTCACGGTGCCCTTCGCCTTCGCCATCGCCATGCTCATCACCGGTCGGGTCCAGGACCGCTGGCCCCTTGAGCAGCGTCGTTGGACGGTGCTCGCCTGGGGCGCCCTGTCGGTCGGCATCGTGCTCGGGGCCTGGTGGAGTTACCAGGTGCTCGGCTGGGGCGGCTTTTGGGGATGGGACCCGGTCGAGAACGCCGCGCTGTTGCCCTGGCTGACCGCGACCGCGTACATCCATTCGGTCATCGTCCAGGACCGGCGCGGTCTGTTCCGCGTGTGGAACCTCTCACTGGCGATCGCCACCTTCGCGCTCACGGTGCTCGGCACGTTCTTCACGCGATCGGGCGTCTTGCAGAGCGTGCACGCGTTCTCCTCCTCCACGCTCGGGCCGTTGTTGATCGGGTTCTTCTTCGTGAACGTGGCGCTCGGTATCGGACTCCTCGCCTGGCGAGGGGATCGACTCCGTTCGCCCGTCGGCGTCGATCAGGCCCTCTCGCGCGAAGGACTCTTCGTCGCCAACAACGTGCTCTTCGTCGGCTTCGCGCTGGTGGTGCTGCTCGGCACGGTCTTTCCCCTGCTCTACGAGGCGGTGAACGGCGGTCAGGTCACCGTCGGCACGCCCTACTTCGCCTCGGTCGCCGCGCCGATGAGCGTGGCGTTGTTGGCGCTCATGACCCTGGCCCCACTCGTCAGCTGGCGCACCGTCGACGCGGGCGTCCTGTGGGGCCGCCTGCGCGTCACCGCGTGGACAGCGTTGCTCGTCGTGCTCGTGCTCGTCGCCGCCGGCGTGCGTCGACCCAGCGTGCTCGTCGCCTTCTTCCTCGCGACGGGCGCCGCCGGCGCGGCGCTGCGAACGTTGCGCGTCGTGTTCCTCGCGGCGAAGCGGCGCGGATCGTGGACCAGTGCGCTGCGCGCGCCGAGCACGGGCGGGATGGTCGTGCACCTCGGCATCGTCGTCCTCGCGCTCGGGATCGTCTGTTCGACGTCGTACGCGACGCGCGCCGAGGTGACGCTCGCGACCGGCCAGAGCACCGTCGTCGACGGGCAGTACGTGTCGTTCAGCGGCTTCCATCAGGTGAAGGATTCGCTCGAGACCGCGACCCAACTGGTGGTCACGGTCAATCACCACGCGCTTCGACCGGCGATCACCACGTTCAACGGCCGCAGCGGCCAGAGTGTCGGCACCCCGGCGATCGACTCGTCGCTGCTGCGCGACGTCTACGTCACCTTCGACGCGGTCGGCGGCAACGGCGCGACGTCGGGGGCCCAGATCCAGAACAACCTTCCGGCCGGCTCGGTGCTGCTCGGCGTCACCGTCGAACCGCTGCTCGCGTGGCTGTGGATCGGCGGGCTGGTGGTGGGCCTCGGCAGTCTCGCGTCGTTCGTGCGCCGTCGACACGTCGACGAGGTGACGGCGTGAAGCGCACGGTCGCCGCTTCTTCGATGGCGGTACTCGTGGTCGTGGTCGCGCTCTCGCTCTTTCTCGCCACGCGCCATCCCGTGAGCGACGCCACGAGCGCGCCCAGTCCGCTCCTCGGTCTCTCGGCGCCGGCGGTGTCGGGAACCGAACTCGGAGGCGGGACGTTCTCGCTCACTACGCACCTCGGTCACGTGGTGGTCGTGAACTTCTGGGCGTCGTGGTGTGGCCCGTGCGTGCAGGAGGCGCCCGAACTGTCGACCTTCGCGTGGCGCGAGCGCCACCACGGCGTCGACGTCGTGGGCGTGGTCTTTAACGACACGCTGAGCGCGGCGAGCGCCTTCGCTCGCCACTACGGCTCGCTCTACCCGTCGATCGTCGACCCGGGTGGCGCGATCGCCAACCGCTACGGGGTCACGTCGCCGCCGACCACGTTCGTCATCGACCGTCACGGTCGCGTGGCGGTGACCCTGCTCGGTCCGATCAGTGCCGCCCAACTCCAAGCGGTCGTCGCGAGGGTCCGTTCGTGAAGGTGCTCGGTTCCTTCCGGTTGTGGGCGCTGGCCCTCGTCGCGGTCGTCGCGGTGACGGTGCTGAGCGCCCCGACGACGTCGTCGAGTGTTCAGCGCGTCGCGCACCTCGAGTCGCTCGTGCGCTGTCCGTCGTGCGAGGACATCTCGGTCGCCCAGAGCAACGCCACCTCGGCGATCGCGGTACGCCACGAGATCGTCGCCAAGGTCGCCGCCGGCGAGTCGGACAACGAGATACTGACCTCGCTCGAGGCGGCCTACGGCACCTCGATACTGCTGAGCCCGCCGACGTCGGGACTCGGCGCGCTGCTCTGGGCCGTGCCGGTCGCGGGAATCGCGGTAGCGCTCTTCATCGCACTGCGCCTGGCGAGACGACGATGACGCGCGAGCCCGGACGGCTGCGCGACGAGATCGCCCTTCGCGAGGCCTCGCTCGACGACGCGCGTCGCGAACTGGCGAGTGGTGAGCTCTCGAGTGGGGCCTTCGCCGCCATCGAGGCGCGCGAGAGCGCGGCACTCGCCTCGGCGCGCGCGTCGCTCGGGGCGATGACGTCGACGCCCGCCCCCGCGGCGCGACGCCCACGCGTTCGTCGCACGCGCTACCTGATCGTCGCGGCCACCTGCTTCGTGCTCGTCCTCGGCGTGCTGTTGTGGTCGGCTCTTTCGCCTCGTCAGTACAACACTCCGGGCACCGGCTCGGTCACGCTGGGTCACGCCCAACAGATCACCCAACTGCTCAACGAGGCCGAGGCCGATATCGCCAACGGCAACGTCGTGACGGCGCTCGTCGCCTATCAGCAGGTGCTCGGCCTCGACGCGAACAATGTTGCGGCGTTGACCCAGACCGGGTGGCTCGATTTTTCTGCGGGCAGCTCGGCGCGCGACGCGACACTTACGAACCTCGGCGTCAAGTATCTGCGTGAGGCGATCACCCTCGCGCCGCGTCTCGCCGCGCCGCGGCTCTACTACGCGATCGTCGCCGACGCGACGCCGGGCAACCAGAAACTCGCCAAGAGCGAGTTCGAGGTCTTCCTGACGCTGCATCCGTCCAAGGGACAGTTGGCCGTCGCGACGCCGTTCTTGAGCAAACTCGGACTCGCCGGCTCCTAGGCAGTGGCGCCCGCGGCGACGGCGATGACACCGACCAGTCCCGCGAGCACGAGTCCGAGCACGACGCCGCGTCGAAGAAGAAAGAACCAGACGAGTCCGCCCGCGAGGACCCCGACCTGCCAGCCACGCGTCAACGACAGGGCGAGGGGAACCGCCGATCCGGCGATGGCGCCCAACACGCAGGGCCCGGCGCCGGCGAGGAACGACGTCGCGCGACGACTCGAGCGGATCTGCTCGAACCGTGGCCCGGCGACGACGACCATGACAAACGACGGTCCGAAGGCCACCAGGGTCGCCAACAACGCGCCGCCCACGCCGCCCACCGCGTAACCAACGACGGCGATCGTCAGGACGACCGGACCGGGCGTGACCTGACCCAACGCCACGGCGTTCAAGAACTGGCCGCCACTCATCCAGTGGTACGTGGTCACGACGTCGTGCTGCATCAGCGGGATGATCACGAAGCCGCCGCCGTAGGAGAGGGCGCCGACCTTGAGGGCGACCCAGGCGAGTGCCGCGAAACCTCCGAGTCCGAGCACGGGTGCCGTCAGAGCGGGTACGAAGGCGTGACTGCGTCGCGCGCCTGGATCGCTTCGAACCAACAACTCGGTCGCGCCGCACGCGAGGAGCACGACGACCACGTACGCGCCGAGCACCGCGGCACTCAGCGCACCGAGCAGGGCGTAGAGAATCCAGCGCACGCGCGCGTCGCGCGCGCCACCCGTTCGTCGCCAACTTGAGGGGATCAACTGCGTCGACGCACGCAGCGCGACGCTCGGCACCATCGCGCCCGCGCCCGCCGCCGCGCCGAGTACCCAGTGCGGCGGGTCGTGGGCGAGAAAGAGCGCCGCGAGGGCGATGATGAGCGCGAGTCCGGGCAGGATGAAGCCGAGGCCTCCGACCAGCGCGCCGCGAACGCCGCGCAGGCGCCACGCGCAGTAGATCGCGAGTTGCGTGGACGCCGGGCCGGGCAACAGGCTCGTGGCCGCGATCGCGTCTTCGAACTCTGCGGCGTCGAGGTAGTGGTGCTGGTCAACGCAAAGCCGACGCAACAGCGCGATGTGGGCGGGTGGTCCACCGAAGCCCACGCACCCGAGTCGTGTCCAT
This sequence comes from Acidimicrobiales bacterium, assembly GCA_036745995.1. Taxonomy (GTDB): domain Bacteria; phylum Actinomycetota; class Acidimicrobiia; order Acidimicrobiales; family RAAP-2; genus RAAP-2. The sequence goes on from DAIOEY010000008.1 coordinate 9,373, forward strand.
TCGCGCGCGATGGTCGCGAGCGAAACTCGAGGAGGGTTCACGTCACTGGTCACGTGACGCGAGAAGTGACGCCTAGGCCGTCACGCGACAGACGTCGTCACCGCGAGCTCGCGACGTCAACGTGACGAGCGTGCGCTCGGCGCCGAGTCCCTCGAGCATGCCCGAGATGAGTCCCCGGTCGACGGCGCACAGAACGGGGTGATGCGTGGCGGCCGATCCGAAGGGGCAGTTGTCCGAGACGACCGACTGTTCGGCGTCATGCTCTTCGACGCGCGCGGCGAAGCCGTGGGCCGTGAGTAGTCCGGCGATCGAGGCCATGGCGGTCTTGACCGAACGCGTCGAGTCGGTGGGGGTCACGGCGGCACCCAGCGTTCGCCCGTACTCGACGCCCACGTCGTGGGCCATGGTCTCGGCCGCGTCGGGCCCGAGACGTTCGAGCGCCATCTCCAACAGGGCGACCAACAGGGCGTCGCGCCGCATGGAGCCGTCCATCACGAGACCGTCGTCTACCACGCGGTAACCCTTGGCGGGACGGCCGACGGTGGTCTTTCGGACGTTGTCGAAGGTGACGTAGCCGCCCTCGGTGAGCCGTTCGAGGTGGTGACGCACGACGTTGGCGTGCACGTCGCAGTGCAGGGCCAGTTCGGTGGCGGTGGCGCCGGGGTTCTCGCGCAGGTAGAGATAGATCTTTCGTCGCGTGTTGTCCCCGAAGGAGTGCGTGAGGCTCGTTACCGTCGCCGTGAAGAGGGCCGGGTCGAGCTCGTTTTCGCTGGTCGCAGTGGCCACGTAAAAAGTCTAGGAGCAAAGGGACCAACCGCGCCGGTAACCTCAAGAAGCCCCCACCGAAGGAATCCCGTGACGCTCGACCCCCAACTGCGAAGTGTTCTGGCCGCCATCATCGAGCCCCAATTGGTGCGCCCATTGGGTGAGCTCGGTTTTCTCGGCGCCGTCGAGGAGGTGGACGGCTCGCTGCGTGTCGAGGTCGTGGTGCCGGTCACCCAATGGCCGAATCTGGCCGCCATCGAGGCCGCCATCAAGGAACGCGCCCCGAGTGCCGAGGTGGTGGTTCGCGCCATGGACGACGACGAGCGACTCGCGCTGCGCAACTTCCTGCGCGGGGCCATGGCCGGCGATCCGGGACCGGGACAGCACGAGCACGCCGACGCGAAGCCCAAGTTCCTTGACAAGCTCTCCAAGACGCGCGTGCTTGGGATCTCGTCGGGCAAGGGTGGCGTCGGCAAGTCGTCGGTCACGGTCAACCTCGCCATCTCGCTCGTTCGCGCCGGTTTCCAGGTGGGCGTGCTCGACGCCGACGTCTACGGCTTCTCGCTGCCCAAGATGCTCGGCGCCGCGAACGACCCGATCGTGCTGGGCGACACGGTGATCCCGACGCTCGTGCACGGGGTGCGCTGCGTGTCGATGGGCTACTTCGTACCCGACGAGCAGCCGGTGATCTGGCGTGGTCCGATGCTGCACAAGGCCATTGAGCAGCTCGTGACCGAAGCGTGGTGGGACGAGCCCGACTACCTGCTCATCGACATGCCACCGGGAACCGGTGACGTGGCCTTGACGTTGTCCGAGGTGCTGCCGCGCATTGAGATGTACGTGGTGACGACGCCCCAGGCCGCCGCGCAACGCGTCGCCCAGCGTTCGGCGTACGCCGCGCGCAAGCTCAAGCTTGCGGTTCGTGGCGTCATCGAGAACATGAGCTGGTTCACCGGCGACGACCAGCACCGCTACGAGATCTTCGGCTCCGGTGGCGGCGAGCAACTGGCCCGCGAACTCGGCATTCCCCTCCTCGGTCAGGTTCCCCTCGACACCCGACTTCGCGAAGGCGGTGACAGCGGACAACCCGTCGTCGTGTCACATCCGAACAGCGAGGTCGCGCGCGCCTTCGTCGCGCTGGCCGACACGGTGAACCGACAGGGTCCCGCGCGGGTCTATCGTCAAGAACTCAGGCTGGTGTAGGACAGCGCGAACGGGGGGCACATGGAACTGCAAGGAAAGACGGCCGTCATCACCGGCGGGGCGAGTGGGATCGGGCTGGCGACCGCGCGACGGTTCGCTTCGTCGGGTGCGAACCTCGTGCTCGGCGACATCGAAGAGGCGCCGCTGGAGGCGGCGCTCGAGAGTCTGCGCGCGAACGGCGCGCACGTGATCGGCGTTCTGGGCGACGTGAGTGTCGAGGGCGACGTCATGGCACTGCGCGACGCGGCGGTCGCCGAGTTCGGCACGGCCCACCTGGTCTTCAACAACGCCGGCGTTGCCGCTGGACCGGCGATCGGCACGCCCAAGTCGATCTGGGACTGGGTCATGGGCGTCAACGTCGACGGCGTGATCAACGGGGTCAACGCCTTCGTCCCGCTCTTCCTCGAGCAGAACGAGGGCTACGTCATCAGCACCGGTTCACTCGCCGGACTGAGCGGTGTTCCGTACATGGGGGCGTACTGCGCGAGCAAGTTTGCCGTCGTCGCGATCTCCGAGACCCTGTTTCACGAACTCGCCGCGACGGGCAAGGACGTCCACGTGTCGGTCCTCTGTCCCGGTTTCGTACGCACGCGGATCCACGAGTCCCATCGCAACATGCCCAACGAACTGAAGAGCTACAACGAGGATCCGACCGCGCAGGCGGTCGCCGACTTCGCTCGCGACGCGGTGAACGCGGGCATCGACGCGTCCGAAGTGGCCCAAGCCATCGAGAACGCCGTGCGCGAGAGCAAGTTCTGGATCCTGCCGCACGAGCACGCGGCGATCCGCATGACCGAACAGCGCCTCGAGTGGATGCGCGGCGGACCTCCGCCGACGATCAACCTGAGCGCCGCGACGAAGCCCTAGCGGTCGATCCCATTCGGCAGTTGGTCGATCGGCCAGTCGAGCAACGTCACTGCGCTGCGACAGGCGAAGCGATCGGTCATTCCCGCGACGTAACGCACCGCGTCGTGCAGTGACCGGTCCGCGCTCTCGGGCTCGCGGCCGCGTTCGGCGACGTCGGGTATCAACGTGGGGTTGACGGCGAAGTACTTGACCAGTGCGCGCAGCATTCCCACCACTGCTTCGGCCTGCTGACGTGAGGGATCGCGAAGATAGATCGTCTCGTAGTTGAACGATCGAAACGCCGCGAGCGCTTCGGCGTGCGCCGCGTCCATCCCGATGACGCCCGAGGTGGTGATCGTGCGGATCATCGCGTTGATGAACGAGCCGAGTTGTGGACCTCGGCGCTCGCCACCGCGCTCGCGCACGAGCGCGGGCAGTTCTTCGCTCGTGACGATGCGCGCGGCGACCGCGTCTTCGAAGTCGTGACAGACGTAGGCGATGCGGTCGGCCCAACTGACGACCTCGCCTTCGGGTGTCGACGGTGCGGGGCGCGACCACGAATGATTGGCGATGCCGTCCAACGTCTCGCGACAGAGGTTGAGCGACGCGAGCGACACGTTCGCCCCCCACGTCGCGTGGTCGAAACCGCCCGTGACGAACGGGTCGAATGCCTCCTCGCTCGCGTGACCGCCCGGTCCGTGTCCGCAGTCGTGTCCGAGGGCGATCGCTTCGGTCAGAGCGACGTTGAGGCCCACCGCACGAGCGATGCCCGTCGCCACCTGGGCGACCTCGAGCGCGTGGGTCAGGCGCGTGCGCATGTGATCGTCGGGAAAGATGAAGACCTGCGTCTTTCCTGCGAGGCGGCGAAAGGCGCTCGAGTGCAGGATCCGGTCGCGGTCGCGTTCGAAGCAGGTTCGGTACTCGTCGGAAGGCTCGTTACGTGCACGGTGACCGGCGCCCTGCGCGCGCGTCGCGCCGCTCGCGAGCATCGTGTCGAGTTGTCGTTCTCGTTGGGCGAGGGTTCCCACGACGGGTTGTCCCGTGGCGTCGACGAGTCCGATGACCGCGCTCGAGTTCTGATGGGCGACCGTCACGTCGTTGGCCCCACCCTCGTAGCCCTCCATCGTCGCCGCCCAGCGCCGACTTCTCTCCGAGATCAGTTCACCCACGTCTCCATCTTGCCCCAGGGCCGTAACATGGAGTGAGTCGCCCGCTGGGCAGAGGAGTCGTCATGGACATACGAATCGGCATAGTGCAGTCAATGAAAGAACTCGACGTCGAGCTACCCGAGGACGCGAACCGCGACAAGATCATGAAAGAGGTCGAGGCGGTGCTCGGCAGCGACAAGGTGCTGTGGCTCACGGACCGCAAGGGACGCCGCGTCGGCGTGCCCGCCTCGCGCATTGCCTACGTAGAGTTCGCCACGCCGGCGAGCGAACGAATCGTCGGCTTCGGCACGGCGTAGTTCGCGGGGTTCCTTCGGCGTGATCGACTACCACCTTCATCTGTGGCCCCACGAGGAGTCGTCCGTGTGGTACCGCCTCGACCAGATCGCCGCGTACTGCGACGAGGCGGCCAAGCACGGCGTGACCGAGTTGGCGTTGACCGAGCACTCGAACCGCTTCGTCGAGGTGATGTCGATCGTCGGCCCCTTCTGGGAGCGGACCGGGCACGAGCCGACGAGTCGCGAACTGGCCGACTACTTCGCCTTCACGACGCGCAACTCGCTCGACGACTACGTGACGTTGGCCCAACTCGCCAAGGATGAGGGCCTGCCCGTCAAGATCGGCCTGGAAGTGGACTACGTGCGCGACCAGATGGACGAGCTGGCGACCTTCTACGCCCAGTATCCCTTCGACGTGTTGATCGGGTCAGTGCACTGGCTCGGCAGCTGGACCTTCGACGACGTTGACAACGAAACGCACATGCACGAATGGACCGTGCGCGACGTTGATCAGTGCTGGGCCGATTACACGATCGCGCTCGAGGAACTCTGCGCGTCGAACGCGGTCGACGTACTGGCCCACCCGGATTTGATCAAGGTCGCTGGCTACTACGCCTCTGACCCGAGCACCTACTGGGACCTCATGGCCCACGCCGCAGCGACGGCCGACGTCTCGGTCGAGTGTTCGTCGGCCGGGTGGGCAAAACCCATCAACGAGCAGTATCCCGCGCAAGGGTTCCTCGATCGACTGGTCGCCCAGGGCGTCACGTTCACCACCGCGAGCGACGCGCACCGGCTGAATCGCGTCGCTGATCGCGTCGGCGACCTCGCCGACCTGCTCGAAGCACGCGGCGTCACCCAGCTCGCGGCCTACTCGCAACGAGAGCGCCTCCTCGTGCCGCTTCGGGCCGACTAGTGGCGACGCTGGCCGAACTGGCGGCTCAGCACAGCGCGCTCGACGAACCGGCGATCGATCACCTGCTTCGCCTCACGGCCTCGTGGTCGTTGCTGGCGGACCTCTCGTTCTCCGACATGGTGCTGATGGCCAAGGTGGAAGAGAAGTCCAACCCGGGTGCGCGCGGCTTCATCGTGCTCGGCCAAGTGCGCCCGAACAACCGCTCGACACTGATCAACAACGACCTCATCGGCACGACGCAGTCGCCCGGCGTTTGGCCGCTCGTCGACCTGACCTTCGACAGTGGGACGCGCGTCGTGGGCGAGGTACGCCTCGAGGGCGTCGACAATCGGGTACCAGTCTGGTGCATACCGGTGCGATTCAACACGAAGATCGTCGCGGTGCTCGTGCGCCTCCAGGGCCCCCTGCGCGGGCCCGCGTCGCTCTACGAGCAGGCCTACCTCTCGATCTTCGAACGACTCTGCGACATGGTGTCCGACGCCACGTTCCCCTTCCGTGAGGACGAGGTCGCCGGACCGGGCATGCCGCGCGTGGGCGACGGCATCATCCTCATCGACGGTGCGGGCCACGTCGAATTCGCCACGCCGAACGCGGCCAACGCCCTGCATCGGCTCGGCATCTACGCGCCCGCCGAGGGCCGTTCGTTCAGTGAGCTCGGTCTTCGCGTGCGCGTCGTGGAGCGTGCGCTCGAGTACGGACTGCCGGCCATGGAGGAGATCGACCAGGGCCACGACGTGGCGATCGTCTTCCACTGCATCCCGTTGCTCGCCTACGGCGCGACGACCGGGGTCGCGGTGTTGCTGCGCGACGTGTCGGACCTGCGACAACTGAACCGCCTCGTGCTGAACAAGGAGGCCGCGGTGCGTGAGGTGCACCACCGCGTGAAGAACAATCTGCAGACGATTTCGTCACTCCTGCGACTGCAGGCGCGCCGTAGCGACGAACTGGAGACCCGAACCGCCTTGCTCGAAGCCGAACGCCGCGTGCGCTCGATCGCGGTCGTGCACGAAGTGCTCTCGCGCGAGCCGGGTGAGGAGGTGGTCTTTGACGACATCGTGCGCTCGCTCGTCCTGTTGGTCGAGGACACCGTGCTGGCGATCCATCCGGTCGAGATCGTCGTGAACGGCGAACTGGGCACGCTGTCGACGGACCTGGCGACGCCGCTCGCGGTGGCGTTGGCCGAACTGCTCACCAACGCCGTCGAGCACGCCTTCACGGACTTCGGGGGACCGAACAACGAGCACGTCGGCGTCGTGACCTTGAATCTCCACCAGGAGGACGGCGACGCCGTCGCCGAGATCCGTGACAACGGTCGGGGTCTCGGTGATGACTTCTCCCTCGAGGTGCCGACCAGTCTCGGGCTCTCAATCGTGCGCGACCTCATACGCGCGCAATTGCACGGCTCGATAGAGATGAAGTCCGTGCCCTACGCCGAGGGTGGCGGGACGTACGTGCGCGTCGTCGTGCCGACGGCGCTGCGGCCCTAGTTCGCGGCGGAGCGGCGCCGAGCGGCCAGCCACTGCTTGCGCAGTTTGCGACGCTCGTCCTCGGTCGTGCCACCCCAAACGCCCGACTCCTGATTCGTCGCCAGGGCGAATTCGAGGCAGTTCTTTTGGGCTTCGCAGTTGATGCACACCCGCTTGGCGGACTCAATTTGATCGGTGGCCATCCCGGTGGTGCCGACGGGGAAGAACAACTCGGGTTCAGTGTCCCGACAGGCGGCCTGCGCACGCCAGTCAGCGTCATCCCAGGCGTGGGTGCGGTTCCAGATTAACGACATTGACAATCCTTTTAGGTGCATTTGCCACGTCGAAATCGAAACGGCTCATGCTGGAGGGGACCCAATTTTAACGGTCGCGCCGACCAATTACAAGGGGCCCCCGAGGGTTTTATCGTGAGAGAACGCTAAGAATCGCGTCGCCGGACCTGTCAAACTCGATTCGTGGCTCTCATCTACGCCCACCGGGGACTGCACGTCAGCGAGCGTGAAAACACGGTCGAGGCCTTCCGCGGGGCCGTCGAACTCGGCGTCGACGGCGTCGAACTCGACGTGCGTCGCACCGCGGACGGGCACCTCGTCGTCCATCACGACGCGGTCATCGACGGCGTGGCGGTCAGCGAGCTGGCGTACTTCGATTTGCCGGACTACGTGCCCACGTTCGAAGAGGCGATGGAGGCCTGTCGGGGGATCAGCGTCAACGTCGAGATCAAGAACATGCGCCACGCCAGCGAACCCAGCTACGACGAGAGCGGGGACTTCGCCCGGCACGTCCTGGACGACCTGTACCGCCTCGAAGTGGCGACGTCGTCGCTCATCTCGTGTTTTGACGTGGCGACGTGCGCGACGATCCGCTCGTTGGACTCCTCCATTGGCGTCGGGTTGCTCTTGAACTGGAGTGTCGAGATGACGGGGGCGATGGACCGCGCGAAGGACCTCGGTCTCACCGGCGTCCACCCCCGTTTCCAAAGGGTGGACGAAGGCGTCGTGGCGAGGGCGAACGAGTTGGGCCTCGAAATCAACGTGTGGACGGTGAACGATCCGGGCGACATCGAGGCGATGCGCGCCCTGGGAGTGAACAGCATCATCACCGACGACCCCGCCACGGCGATGGGGTAGGCGGCTCCGGGACCGACCCGCCTGCAGGTTCTCTCGGATGCCCTAGATTGGCGGGCATGAACGTTGTCGTGTGTGTAAAACAGATTCCCGACCCAGCGGCGCCGCAGGCCTTGGACGCCTCGCACAATTTGAACCGCTCGGGCAAGTTGATCCTCGATGAGGCCGATACCTACGGCGTCGAGATGGCCCTGCAGCTGGTCGACAAGGGCGGCGGCGGCGAGGTGAGCGTGGTGTCGATGGGTTCGGCCAGTGACGTCGCCGGACTGCGCAACGCGCTCGCGATGGGCGCCGCGAAGGCCGTCATCGTGAGCGACGAGACGCTGCGCGGCACCGACGCGTTGGGCACCGCGAAGGTACTCGCCGCCGTCATTCGCCGCGACATGCCCGATCTGATCCTGTGCGCCACCGAGTCGTCCGACGGCTACACCGGCACGACGCCCGTGCAATTGGCCCAGCTGCTGGGTCTGCCCTCGATCACGTTCGCCAAGTCGGTGGCGGTCGACGGATCGGTCGTCAAGGTCGAGCGACAGACCGAGTCCGGCTACGACGAGGTCAGCGCCCCCCTGCCCGCGCTCGTCACCGTCACGGCCGGCGTCGTCGAGCCGCGCTACGCCTCCTTCAAGGGCATCATGGCCGCCAAGGGAAAGCCCGTCGAGATCCTCTCGGTCGCCGACCTCGGTCTCGAGGGCCAGGTCGGACCCGCCGGCGCGCGCCAGGAGATCATCGACGTGGTCGCCGCCGAGGCGCGCCAGTCCGGTGAGAAGTACGTCGATGATGGTGACGGCGCCGCGAAGATCGTCGCGTTCCTCGAGTCCATCAAAGTTCTGTAGGAGTAGAAATGTCACTGTCCAACCTCTGGGTCGTCGTCGAGCCGTCGAGCGGCGCACTCACGACCACGTCGCTCGAACTCCTAAGCCACGCGCGCAACTTCGGCGCGACGGTTGCCGCTATCACCTGGGGTGCTGACGGCGCCTCCCTCGCGGGCGAAGCCGGTGAGTTCGGCGCCACGACGCTCTACAACGTCGGCGACCTGCACGGGGCGCTGCCGGGTGCGCCGGTCGCCTCGGCGATCGAGGCACTGATCGCCAGCGTCGGCGCGCCCGACGCGGTCCTCGTGCCCAACAGTTACGACGGGCGCGACATCGCGGGACGACTCTCGGCCCGACTCGACCGTCCGGTCCTCACCAACGTGACCAGCCTGGTCGACGAGGATGGACTCGTCACCGAGCACCCGGTCTTCGGCGGCACCCAGACCGTGCGGGCCCGCTTCACGGGCGACGGCCCCGGCATCATCGTGGTGCGCGCCAAGTCCTTCGTCGTCGAGGCGACCGAAGGACTCGCCGCCAGCGTCGTCGACGCCCCCGCCGGTGACGCCGGCGCCACGGGGAGCGCCACCATCGTCACGAGCCACGTCGAAGAGCGTTCGGGTCCCAAGCTCGAAGAGGCCGCGGTCGTGGTTTCGGGCGGGCGCGGACTCGGTGAGGCGGACAAGTACGCGCTGATCGAAGAGACCGCCAAGTTGCTGGGCGGCGCCGCCGGGGCCAGTCGGGCCATCGTCGACGCCGGCTGGGTTCCCTACTCCCACCAGGTCGGCCAGACCGGCAAGACCGTCAAACCCACCGTCTACATCGCGTGCGGCATCTCGGGCGCGACCCAGCACATGGTCGGCATGAAGGGATCGAAGAACATCGTCGCGATCAACAAGGACGCCGACGCCCCGATCTTCCAGATCGCCGACTTCGGCATCGTGGGCGACGTGCACAAGGTCCTGCCGGCCTTGATCGAGGCCCTGAAGTCTCGCGGTTAGTTCCACGATCGTGGGGCGAGGTTCCGACCGAGTGGTCGGGAAGTGGGCGACGATACGCTCGCAAAACGGTGATTCTTTAGGCTGTGGAGACCATGATGAGTAGCCCCCTCGCGTTGGCGCACGGCCGACGGTGGTGGACGCTCGCGGCGCTCAGCATCACCCAGTTGATGGTGGCCCTCGACGCGACCGTGATCAGCATCGCGCTTCCTCGTGCCCAGCGTGACTTGCACTTCTCGTCGGGAAACCGACAGTGGCTGATCACGGCCTACGCCCTCGCCTTCGGATCGCTGTTGTTGGTCGGCGGTCGGCTGAGCGACCTCTGGGGTCGGCGCGTGACGCTCTACATCGGTCTCTGCGGATTCGCGCTCGCCAGCGCGCTCGGTGGCGACGCGCACAGCTTCTCAGTGCTGGTGACCGCCCGGGCCCTGCAGGGTGTCTTTGGGGCCCTACTGGCGCCCGCCGCGCTCGCGGCACTGACGACGACGTTCGAACATCCCAAGGAACGTGCGAAGGCCTTCGCCATCTACGGCGCCATCGGGGGATCGGGCGCGGCGATCGGCCTGCTGCTCGGCGGGGCCCTCACCCAGTGGGCGTCGTGGCGATGGTGTCTCTACGTCAATCTCCCGTTCGCCGGCGTGGCACTCGTGGGCGTCGCCCTCTTCGTCACTTCGGGCAAGGGTGAACGACGAACCCGGCTCGACGTGCTCGGGACGGTGCTCGCGAGCGGGGGGCTCTTCTTCGTCGTCTACGGATTGGGCCACGCCGTCACGTCGAGTTGGTCCGTTGAGGCGACCTGGGGCAGTCTCATCACCGGTGGGATGCTGATAGCTCTGTTCGTGTACTGGCAACAGTTGTCGACGCACCCGCTCCTGCCGCTTCGGATCCTGCTCGACCGAACCCGCGCTGGATCGCTCGTGGCGCTGTTCATCACGAGCATCGGGATCTTCGGCATCACGCTCTTCCTCGCGTACTACTTGCAGAACACGCTCGGCTACTCGCCGTTGCGAACCGGCGTCGCGTTCCTGCCACTGGTCGGCGCGCTCGCGTTCTCGGCCTCGCTCGCGAGTGCGCGGCTCCTCGCCAAAGTGGGTCCCCGGCCCTTGGTGCCCGTCGGGATGGTGCTCGGCATGCTGGGCATGGTCCTCTTCACGAAGTTGACGTTGCAGGCGGACTACCTCGGCAACGTCATGCCCGGACTGGTCGTGACCGGACTCGGACTCGGACTGATCTTCGCGCCGGCGACGGCGAGTGCCACCGCGGGCGTCGCGCGTGGCGACGCCGGTGCGGCGTCGGCGCTCGTGAACACGTCACAACAGATCGGTGGCTCGGTCGGCACGGCGCTGCTCAACACGATCGCGGTGACCGTCACCACGCGCGTGCTCCTTGAAAAGGTCCCCGTCGGCGTCGCGACGAAGTCGTGGAGCGCGCACGCGACGCTGCACGGGTACGCCGTGGCCTTCTGGTGGGCCGCGGGATTCTTCGGTGTCGGCGCGATTCTCACGTTCGCGCTCCTCGAGTCCGGGGTGCCCGAACTCGAGGGCGACGCCGTGCCGCTCCTCTAGATCAACGGCCACGGATAGGGTGGCCAGTCACGATTCTCGTCGGGCGTCGGGTACGAACTGCTCTCGACCAGACCGTGCGCGCGCATCTGGGCGAGGGCCAACTCGTGCGGGCTGAGCCACTGCGCGAGTTCGCCGCCGTCGCCCTTGGCGAAGGCGTCGAGTCGATCGATCAAGTGCGCCGCCACCGGTAGTCCGGCGTACTCCCAGATGACCGTGCGCAGTTTGTCCTCTTCGTGAAAACAGAGGCCGTTGTCGATCGCCCAACAGCGCGTCCCGTCGTAGATGACGTGACCGGCCTTGCGATCGGCGTTGTTGGCGACGACGTCAAAGGCGGCGAGCGCCGCGAACCAGTCGTGCAGCTCCGGCCGCTCGCGCAGCGTGAAGTAGTGCTCCTCGAAATCCTCCTCGACCCACCACTGCAGCGACCCGCTGCCGAAGGGGGCGTCGTCACGCGCGACGGTCGTGGGCACGAGGTCGGTGTCGAGCTGTCGGTCGAGTTCGTAGGCGGCGATCTCCCGCTTCCAAAGTCCGTCGGGAAAGTCCCACAGGGGGCGCTCTCCGGCCTCGGCCTTGTAACAGGCCTGACCCGACACGCCGTCGAGCGTCACGGTCACGAGCAGGGCCTGGTTGGACGAGCCCTGCACGCGTCCCTCGATCTCGAGGTCGCCCTTTAACAGCAGGTTGCGTTGGTCGGTTCGGTCCATGGCTACCTGATCGGAGGACGGTGTCCGTTGGTGCGCGGACAGTCGTGGCCCTTGGCGTCGAGGGGTCCACCACAGAGCGGGCAGAGGGGACGTCCCGCTTCGACGAGACGAGCGATCGCGATGGCGAGGCCGCCGGCCCACTCCTTGGTGAGCGTCAGCTCGAGTACGTCGTCGTCGTCGACCGACTCGAAGGTGACGTCGATCGTCGCGTTCTCCTCGTTGAGTGCCACGGCGATGTCGCCCGCGTCGAAGTCCACCTCGAACTCGGGTTCCAGCGCGAAGTCCTCGGGCAGGTGATCCGGTCGGCCGAGGTCGGCGATCACCTGGGCCAGCCACTGCGCGAGGGCGCTCAGCTGCAACTTCTCACACTTGACGATCACGAGACGACGGCCCTGGCGAGCCTGGAGGAGGAAGAGCCGGTTGCCGACCTCGCCGCGCACGCCGACCATCACCTTGTCGGGGTTGTCGAAGACGTAGTTCACGAGGGAATCAGATCGGACAGTGTGCCGGTGTTGTTGACGCTCAGGACGATCGGCGTCGCGTTCGTGAAGGCGATCGCACTCACCGAGCAGGTGGAGATGACCGTGCGCTGAAAGAGGTCCAGTGGCACGCCCAGCGCGTAGGTGACGGCCGCCTTGATCGGATCGGCGTGACTGACCACGACGATCGTTCGATTGCGATGTCGTGCGGCGAGCTTCTCCAGCGTCTTCCAGATCCTTTGTTGCATCTCGCCGAACGATTCACCCTCAGGGAAGCGAAACGTGCTCGGCGCGTGCTGGACGGCGCGCCACTCGGCCTTCTTGTAGAGCAGACTCAACTTCCTTCCGGTCCAGGTGCCAAAGTCGCACTCGAGCAGTCCCCGATCGGCGACGGTTCGCAGACCCAGGGCCTTGGCGATCGGCGCGGCGGTCTCCCTCGTGCGCTCGAGCGGCGAGACGTACAGCGCGACCGGTCTCTTCGCGAGCTCGGCGAGGCGAAGAGCGACCGCGTCGGCCTGGGCCCGTCCGTGATCGGAGAGGTGTAATCCTGGCGCACGACCCGGCAGGACCGTGCCCGTCGTCGCCGTGGCACCGTGACGCACGAGGAGAATCGTCGTGAAAGTGGGTCGAGACGCCATAAAACGACTCTAACGCCGGCCTAGGACGAGGTCAGCGGGATGCGACGCGGACCGGGCGTCGCGTCGGCGGGCCAACGTTTGCGCGACACCTGGGCGAGTTTGTGCAGCAGCGCGACGGCGCCGGGATCGTCGTCGCCCGGTCGGGTCTCGATGAGGTTTGCCGACTTCAGCGCGTCCATGAGTTGGCGACCCTGGTCGGTGCGAACGATGACGAGCGTCCAATCACCGAAGGCGCCGATGCCGCCCGTCGAGATGTCGGCGTGCTCGGCCGCGAAGTCCGGACAGCGCGTACAGCCCTCGCGCGTGAACGCGTGCGCCTCCTTCAGGGGAACCTCGTGAAAGGCGCCGTCGGTGGTCCAGATCTGAAAGACGCCCTTGATGTTCATCTTCTTGATGTCCGCGCGCTTGATGCCGTACTTCGCCTCGAACAGACCTTCGAAGATGGCGTCGTCGAAGGTCTTCGAGCACAGGAGGCCGATCGTCAGGCTGAGTCGGCGCGCGATCTTGCCGGCCTTGCGCGTCTGCATCGCTCCGGGCGCCGAGGCCATGCAGCCCATACCGACGAGCGCGATCCTCTCGGCGCCGCCCTCGGCCGCCTCGGGGTAGGCGAGCAGGTTGGCGCTGTAGGTGTAGCGCGACCCGGCGGTCGCGATCACCTCTTCACGCGTGCGCACCACGCGCGGCTCGGCGCGCCAGGTCGAACCGTCGCCCTCGAGCCCACTGACGAGGGCGGCGTCGATGACGTCATTCTCGAGCGCGTAGATCAGCAGTGCCGACACGAAGCCGCCGTCCTGACCAGCTTCGACGAGCGTGGCGTCACTGGCGCGCGCGAGCAGGACGTCGCCGATGCCGTAGACCTCGTCGTCGGTGCGCTCACGCGCGAAGCGATGCGTGTCGATCTCGCTCTCCCAGTTGCGAAAACGCGGACAGGCGCGCGTGCACATCGTGCAACCCTTCTGGCCGTGCGTGCAGTCTTCCGGTCCGCCGTCGATGTCGAGGTGGAAGGGCTTGTAGACGCCGTTGGCGGTCTCGTAGTCGAGCACGGGGTGGGGACAGGCCACCACGCACGCGGCACAGCCAGTGCACAGTCCCGAGGTCACCACTTCACTGAAGAGTTCACGCCACTGGGGTTTGTCTAACGCCACGCGTCAACCTTAGTGAGAGCGACTCCGAGTCCGGAGCGGTACGCTGCGGCGCGTGCCCGAAGTACTCGAAATCGAAACGTATCGTCAACTCGCCGATCGCGTCGTGGGCGCCACGATCACCCGTGGTTGGGCCGACGCGTTCAGCGCCAAGAAGCTCTCGTCGCCCGCGGCGTGGTCACGCGCCGTGAAGGACCTGACGGTGACCGGAACGTTGCGGCGCGGAAAGCTCCTACTGCTCGAGACGAGCGGCGTCACGCTCGGCATGCGCTTTGGCATGACCGGTGTGCTGCTCATCGATGACGAGGCGGGTATCAACGGTCTCTTCTACGGTCCGCACACCTACCGCGACGACTGGATCCGCGGTGGGCTCGAATTCAATGACGGACGGCGACTCGTACTGCACGATCCACGACGCCTGGCGCGTTTCGAGATCGATCCGGACCTCGACGAACTCGGACCCGACGCGTTGACGTTGACCCGCCGCCAGTTCGACCAGATCGTGCGCATCACCCGTGGCGAAGGTCCGCCGATCAAGGCCCGCCTGCTCGACCAGAAGGTCGTCGCGGGCGTGGGCAACCTGCTCGGCGACGAGATCCTCTTTCGCGCGGGTATCGATCCGCGCACCCCGACGGGCACGCTGAGCGCCAGTGAACGCGACCGTCTCTTTCGGGCCTTCAACCAGACCATGCGCACGCTGGGTCGTCGGGGCGGCTCGCATACGGGTGACCACATGGAGGCACGATTTCCAGGGGGACTCTGCCCTCGCGACGGGGCGCCGATGTTGATGGCCACCATCGGGGGGCGCACCACGTACTGGTGCAGCGAGCACCAACGATAAGAATTCGTCATAACTGGCGCCGGACTTCTCACGCGTCGGCGAGACTGTGGGTATGCAGTCATTTGTTCAGTCGTACGGCTATTTCGCGCTCATCGTGCTGTCCATCGTCGAGTCGGCCTGCGTGCCCATCCCCTCAGAGGTGACCTTCGGGTTCGCCGGCGCGCTGTGCACGACCGCGATCACCGGTCACGCCCAGTTCTCGCTATGGGCGGTCATCCTCGTAGGAACCGCCGGATCGTTGATCGGCTCGATCATCGCCTACGAGGTCGGGAGGACGGCGGGACGCACGATCGTGGAACGTTGGGGCAAGTGGATCCTTCTCACGCACAAGGACCTCGATGCAGCGGAGCGATGGTTCGCGAAGTACGGTTCGATTTCGGTGCTGATCGGAAGAGTGCTGCCCGTCGTTCGCGGTGTCATCTCGGTGCCCGCCGGGATCGCCGAGATGGCGCGCGTGCGCTTCATTGTCCTCACCGTCATAGGTTCGGCCGTCTGGGTGAGCTTGCTCGCGAGTCTCGGGTACGCCGCGGGTTCGAACTGGCAACACGTCAGCAAGGACTTTCACGCCGTGCAGACTCCGACCATCATCGTGATCGTGCTGCTCCTGATCGTCGGCTTCTGGCACCGCGTCCGTACGGTGCGTCGCCACAACGCCAGTTAGGTCAACGACGCGAGCACGCGCGCGGCGTGGCCGTCAGTCTTCACGCCGTACCAGGCGTGCTCGATTCGCCCCGTGGGTCCGATGACGAAGGTGCTGCGGATGACGCCGACGACCTTCTTGCCGTAGAGCAACTTGTCTCCGTAGGCCCCGTACCGCGCCATCACCTTCCTGTCCGGGTCGCTCAACAGGTCGAACGTCAGCGCGTACTTCGCTCGAAAGGCGACGTGTTGCTTCGCGCCGTCGG
>DAIOEY010000009.1:0-4454 GCA_036745995.1 Acidimicrobiales bacterium
GACGACCCGAACGCCACGCAGGCGAGTGGCGCCGGCGTGGTCGGTTCGTTCCCCGGAACGTCGATCTGGCCGTTCACACTCGGCATGGGAGCGTTCATGGTTGTGCTGGCGCTCGTCTTTGGCATCTGGTTCCTGATACCAGGACTCGGACTCGTCGCGTGGGCGCTGCTCGGCGGCACGGCCGAGGGTCGTCGCGGCGGCAAGGTCTAATCGACACTGGTCGGCATCTTGTGGCGACGTCGTGACGTAAGCAGTACCGCAATCGCTCACTAATGCTCAGTACGTTCGCCGGTTACCCTTCACCAATGCTCGAACGTTGGACCCGTGGCGTCATTCGATGGCGTTTCGCCGTCATCGCGGTCTGGGTCGTCATCCTCGCGTGTGGCGTCTTCTCGGCCGCCAAGTTGCCGGCGCTGCTCACCACGTCGCTCAACGTTCCCGGCAGTGATTCCGCCCAGGCGAATCGCGTGCTGGAGCACAACTTCGCCGAGAACATCGAGGGCACGTTCACGGTCGTGCTGCCCTTGCGTCACGCAACACCAGCCCTGATCCGAACACTCGAGACGCGAATCGCCAGCGCCGCGAAGGAGATACCGACGGGCCGGTTGACCCAGGATCGGGCCGTTGGCGGCCTGCTCTACGCGAACGTGGACACGTCACTCTCGCTGCAGCGCGCGGCGTCCGTGACCCCCGAACTGCGCCACGCGCTCTCCCGCGCGGGCCTCACGGGGGCACTGGTCACTGGACCGCCTGCTCTCCAACACGATTTGACCCCCGTGCTCAGCCACGACCTCCATTGGGGCGAAGCGCTCGCCGTGGTACTCGCCCTGCTGTTGTTGCTCGCCGTGCTCGGACTCTGTTGGGCCCTCGTCATCCCGTTCGCAGTGGCCGCGACCACTGCCGGCGCCGCTCTGGTCGTCGTCTACCTGATGGCCCAGTGGTTCGTCATGGTGCTCTACGTGCCCAACGTCGTGGAACTCATCGGCTTCGGTTTGGCGGTCGACTACTCGCTGCTCATCGTGCACCGATTCCGCAGCGAGGTCGAACACGACGACGACATCGAGAGCGCCGTCGTACGAACCATGGCGAGCGCGGGTCGCACCGTCGTGCTCTCGGGCCTCTCGGTCGCGATCGGGCTCACCACGTTACTGCTCGTACCGGTGCCGTTCGTTCGCGCACTCGGCGCGGCGGGCCTCGCCGTTCCGCTCGTGGCGATTTGCGCTGCGCTCACCCTGCAGCCAGCGCTGCTCTCGCTCTTCGGGTCACGCGGGGTCCGACCGCGCGCGATTCGCGGGCTACTGGCGCGACGCGACGTGCTGACGGGCGCGTGGGCACGCGTCGCGCGTCTCGTGATTCGCCGACCCGTCACGGTGCTCGTCGCGTCCCTCGTCCTCCTCGGGGCAGCGAGCGCTTCCGTCTTCTGGTTCCAAGTAACGCCCGGTTCCATTACGGCCATACCCCAGCACCTCGAGTCCACGACGGCGCTCAATCTCGTGCGCGCGAAGGTCGGTCCGGCCGTCATCACGCCCATAGAAGTGGTGATCGACTCGGGTTCGCGCCACCACGCCGACGCGACCGCCATGTCCGCCGCCCGGCTTCGCCTCGCCGAGTTGATCCTGCACGACCAGGACGTCTTCGTGGTCGCCATTGGTCCCCACGCCCCCTACGTCGACGCCACCGGCCGCTTCGCGCGGATCTTCGTGATCAATCGACACGAGTTCGGTGCCGAGACCTCCCAACGACTGGTGCGAACGATTCGCAGCACGATGATTCGCGCGGCCCGATTCCCGGCGGGCACGAGGATCTACGTCGGCGGTGCCGCCAGCCAGGGCGTGGACTTCCTGTCGACCATCTACGGAACGTTCCCGTGGATCGTGCTGCTCGCGCTCGCGCTCGCCTACCTGATGCTCCTGCGAGCGTTCCGCTCGCTGGTCCTGCCCCTGCTCGCCGTACTGCTCGATCTCGTGTCGGTCGCCGCGGCCTACGGGCTGTTGGTCGTGATCTTTCGATTCGGCGTGGGATCCTCACTGTTGGGCACGTACCACGTCAGCCAGATCGAGGGATGGGTGCCGATCTTCATTTTCGCCGTGCTGTTTGGACTCTCCTCGGACTACGAGGTCTTCATCGTGGCGCGAATGCGCGAGTCCTGGGACGGGGGTTCGGGTAACGCGCAGGCCATCACCGACGGACTGGCCCACACCGGTGGCGTCGTGACCGCGGCCGCCGTCATCATGGTCGGAGCGCTCGGTGGACTGGCGTTCGGCCAGATCGCGGGCCTGCAGGAACTCGGCGTGGGCTTGGCGCTCGGGGTCCTCGTCGACGCGACGATCATCCGGGGGTTGATGTTGCCGAGCGCGATGGCACTGCTCGGACGCTGGAACTGGTGGCTACCCGAAACGCCCGCGCGCCTGGCAAGGACGAAGGCCTCGCCCCTCGAGAATCGAGGGGCGAGGCCTTGACGCCCACGACGTGAGTACTGCTACTTGACGACCTTGATGGCGAAGTGGATCGACGGCACGGTGTAGCCGAGCGCGAGGCCCGGGTAGTCGCGGTTCGACGACAGGTCGGGCACCATGCCGTACGGGGTGCTCGCGAAGGACGGCGAGAGCGAGTACAGCATCGGGTACAGGTCGATGATGTGCGTGCCCGGGGCGCCCGTGGCCCTCAGGTGGACCACCATGTAGCCATTCGAGTTGAATCCGCAGGAGTAACCGATGTAGCTGTTGTCGTAGTCGACGCCGAGCGTGTTGTCCAGCTGGGTCCATCCGACACCCTTGATGCTGATCGTGAACTCCTGGCCCTGCTTGAAGGTGTGCGAACCCACGCCGGACTGTCCCGCCGCGAGGGCCGCGGCGCTGTCCGAGTCGTCGGCGGTGGCGAGACCCTGGCTGATGACCTTGCCGGCCGCGTTCATGAAGGGCACGATGCTCTCCTTCACGTAGAACGGGACCTGCGCTTCGACGGTGGCGCCCTGCATCACCTGGACGACGTGCCATCCACCGAGGTGGTCGGGAACGGTGATCGGCGAGGTGATCGCGCCGTTGGCGACGGTCGCCGAACCGAGCGGGATGGAACTGAACGCCCAACAGGTGCTGGCGCAGTTCACGCGGTTACCGACCACGGTCGACCAGACCAGCTGGACGGTTCCCGTCACGGGCAGACCGGTCACGCTCAGTGTGGTCGGGGTGAGGACGGGTCCACTCGTGGAACTCAGTGTGGCGACGGCCTTGCTCGTCGGGTCCAGACCCGTACTCGACAACGTCGTGACCTGGCTCACGGTCGGCTTCACGTTGGCTGGCCAGGTGATGTACGACGCCGCGGGTCCGTGGTCCTTGGTGACCTTGAACTTCACGGTGCCGCCGTTGGTGTAGGGAATCGGCGACTGGATGACGTTCAGGTACATGTAGCTGATCGCGTTACCGACCTGGATGAAGTGCGTGCCGACGGGACCGGCCGCGCGGATCGTGACCGAGGCGGTGCCACGGGTCCACTGCGCCTGCATCTCGCCGGTGTAGTGGTTGTCCCACAGGACTTCCGCGCCACCCGTGTAGAGACTCGCGCCCATCGAGGTGTAGGTGATGGTGATCGGCGTGCCGATCGGACCGCTCGTGGGCGAGACGTTCAGAATGCGAAGCTCCTCGAAGCCGGCGTGGCCCACGGCCGCGCCGTTCACGACGGCGTAGATGTCGTGAATGCCGCCGAAGTCAGCGGGTGCCTTCGTCTGGAACGTGAAGGCGCCGTTCGCGTCGGTGGTCACGGTGGTCATGACCAGCGTCAACTTCGAGTACGAGGTGCCGAGGTAGTTGACGGTGTTGGGTTCCACGTCAGCGAGCCACGTGGCGTTGGACGTCGCCCACGTCAGCTCGACGCTCGCGTTCTTCGGCAGGCCCGTGCCCGAGACCGCGATCGGGGTGCCCTGGACGCCCTGGCTCGGCGTGACCGCGAGGACTCCCGAGGTGGTGACCGGAATCGTGAAGGCGGCGGCGGCCGATCCCGTGAACGGAAGTGCCGGCACGCCGGGCAGGTTGCTCGGCGCGACGAGCGTGATCGTGTTGGCGGGCGTCGTGTCGGCGCTACTGGCCGAGGCGAACAGCCCCAGAGGGATCAGTGACGCCACCACGACCCTTGCGAGGCGTGCCCTCGAGCCTTTGGTTAGGTGCCTACGTTGCATCGTGTGCCTTTCTTGCTGCGGTGTCTTGGTCGCCTCTTGGGACCTTGGTCGTGGACTTTCTGCCCTGGTTTTCATTCGGGTGTTCAGAAGCCCGAGCGGGCGATTCCTTGAACCGCTCGCTCGGGCTCCTGGTACTGCGATCTACGTTCCTTCTGTAATCCTCAGCCGGCCGGAACCGCGTTGAGCGTGGCCGACGAATTCGTGTTGAAGTTCGGTGTGAAGGTACCGGTGGCACCGGCAACCGCCGGGGTCACGATGACCGTCTTCATGTACTTCACGGCGC